>JBJTSJ010000348.1:0-8046 GCA_046076605.1 Tabrizicola sp. | reverse complement strand
CTCGGCGGGATGGGTCATCTGCGCGACATGAAGGCCCATGAAGGCCACATCCAGCATGTCGGCGGTGCCGAGCGAATACCAGGGGTCCAGCACGCAGTCTTGCCCCCAGCCTACGGTGATGCCCATCGCTTGCATCTCTTTAACCCGCGTCAAACCGCGCCGCTTGGGATAGCTGTCGTGGCGGCCTTGCAGTGGGATGTTGATCAAGGGGTTCGGAATGGCCGTCATCCCGGATTCCGCAATCAGCGGCAGTAGTTTCGAGACATAGTAGTTGTCCATCGAATGCATGCTGGTCAGGTGACTGCCCGCCGCCCGACCGCCCAACCCATGCCGCGTTACCTCGCGCGCCATCGTCTCGACATGGCGGGACATCGGGTCGTCCGTCTCGTCGCAATGGACATCCCACATCAGGCCGCGCTCTGCCGCGATCCGCCCCAGGTCACGCAGGCTTTCCGCACCTTCCTCCATTGTCCGTTCGAAATGCGGGATGCCGCCCACCACATCGACCCCCATGTCCAGCGCCCGCAGCACGTTCTGGCGGCCCGTCTTGGTCCGGTAGAGCCCATCCTGCGGGAAGGCCACGAGCTGCAGCTCCAGATACGGAGCCACCAGGCGCTTCACCTCTAGCATCGCCTCCACCCCGCGCAGGTGGTCGGGCGTGGTGTCGACATGGGTGCGGATCGCCAGAAGCCCCATGCTCACCGCCCAGTCGCAATAGGTCACGGCGCGGTCGACCATCTCATCGACTGTGGCGATCTCCCTCAACTCCCCCCACAGCGCGATCCCTTCCAGCAGAGTGCCCGAGGCATTCACCCGGGGCAGCCCGTAGGACAAGGTCGCATCCATGTGGAAATGCGGGTCCACGAAGGGCGGCGAGACAAGGTCCCCGGTCGCGTCGATCACCTTTGCGGCCCCGGCCTCCAGACGACCCACCGCCGCGATCCGGTCGCCGGTGATCCCGATATCGGCCACCGTTCCGTCGGGCAAAGTGCCGCCCTTGACCAGAAGATCGAACATTCAGCGTTCCCCCTTGTTGTAGGGCACCATCAGCGCCGCTGGCACTTCAGCGCGCCGCGACATCAGGATCAAGGCCAGGATCGACAGGATGAAGGGCAGGGCGAGGAACAGCTGGTAAGGCAGGACCGCCCCTAGCTCCGTCTGTTGCAGCCTGATCTGCAAGGCGTCAAAGGCCGCAAAGAGGATCGCGCCCAGCACCGCCTTGCCCGGCTTCCAGGCCCCGAACACCACCAGCGCGATGCAGATCCAGCCGCGCCCGTTCACCATCTCGAAGAAGAAGCTTGAGAACGCCGACAGCGTCAGAAACGCACCCCCGACCGCCATCAGCCCCGACCCCACGATCACCGCCCCCATCCGCAGGCCCGTGACCGACAGGCCCTGCGCCTCCACCGCCGCCGGGTTCTCGCCCACCGCCCGCACCGCCAAACCCAAGGGCGTCCGGTACAGGGTGAAGGCCACCACCCCCGCCACGGCAAAGGCCGCCCAAGTCAGCGCCGTCTGCGACAGGGCCTCGCCCAACCAGGGGATATCGAAGGGCAGGGGCAGGGGCTGGAACGGCTCGATCTTCGGCGGGCTCGTCACCTCGGGCAGCATCAGGCGATAGGCGAAGGACGCGGAGGCCGTGGCAAACAGCGTCACCCCCAGACCTACGACATGCTGCGACAGCCCGAACGGCACCGTCAGCACGGAATGCAAGAGGCCGAACAGCATCCCCGCCGCCATCGCCACCGCGACCCCGCCCCACAAGGGCATCCCCTGATAGACCGCCATCCAGCCGGTGAAGGCCCCGATGACCATGATCCCCTCGATCCCCAGGTTCAGCACCCCGGCACGTTCGCAGATCAGCTCTCCCATCGTCGCCAGGATGAGGGGCGAGGCGATGCGGATGACGGCAGCCCAGAAGCTGGCCGAGATCAGGATGTCGACGATCTCGCTCATCCCCGCACCACCCGCACCTTGGTAAGAAGGATCGCCAGCACCATGAAGAGAAGCGCCACGGCAAGCAGCATGTCGGCGATATAGGTCGGCACCCCGGCGGCGCGGCTCATCGCGTCAGACCCGACGAAAATCCCCGCCACGAAGATCGCCGTGACCACGACCCCCAGCGGATGCAACAGGGCCAGCATCGCGACGATGATCCCGGTGTAGCCAAATCCCGGCGACAGGTCCTGCGACAGATGCCCCTTCAGCCCCGCCACCTCCGACCAGCCGGCCAGCGCCGCAAGGCCCCCCGACAAAAGCGCGGTCTTCACCAGAACCGCATTGACCGGCATCCCCGCAAACCGCGCGGCTTCGGGGTTCTGACCTACCGCGCGGATTTCAAACCCCAGCGTCGTCCGCGTCTGGATCACCCAGACCGCCACCGCCGCGATGATCGCCAGCGCAAAGCCCCAATGCAGCCGCAGCCCCTCGACGATCCGGGGCAGGCGGGCCTCGGGGATCAGGGGCGTCGACTTCGGCCAGCCCATCCCCATCGGGTCCTTCATCGGGCCTTCCAGCAGGTAGCTGACCAGAAGGAGCATGATGAAGTTCAACAGAAGCGTTGTGACAACCTCGTCCACCCCCAGCCGCGTCTTCAGCAACACCGGCCCCAGCAGCAGAACCGCCCCCGCCAGCATCGCGGCCAGCGCGGACACTGGCAGGACCAGCGGGCTTCCCAGCACCCCGGTCCCCAGCAGCACGGCGATGATTGCCCCTGCATAAAGCTGCGCCTCGGCTCCGATGTTCCACAGCTTCGCCCGGAATGCGACGGCGACTGCCAGCCCGGTGAAGATCAGGGGCGTTGCCCGGTTCAGCGTCTCCAGCACGGCAAGCTTCGACCCCAGCGCCCCCGTGGCGATCTGGCCCAGCACCGCAAACGGGTTCGCCCCCGCCACCAGCGCCAGAGCCATGGCCACGCCCAAAGTCGCGACCAGCGCCAGCGCGGGCAGTCCCAAGCGGCGCGCTGCAGAGGGATTGGCGATCGGTTCAAGCCGCATGCGCTTCCCCGAACTTCTGCCCGGCCATCCACAGCCCCAGCTCCGCCGCCGTCATCGTTCCGCGCGCGAACGCAGGCGACAGCCGCCCCTGAGACATCACGCGAACAACGTCCGACAAGCCCATGATTTCGTCCAGATCTTCCGAGATCAGAAGCACCGCCGCCCCCCGGTCCCGCGCCGCGATCAGCTGGCTTTGCACATAGGCAATCGCCCCCACGTCCAGCCCCCGAACCGGCTGGTTTGCCAGGATGATGTCCGGGCCCGACGCCATTGCACGCCCCAGGATCAGCTTCTGCATGTTGCCGCCTGACAGAAGCCTGATCCGCGTCGATGGCCCCGGGCAGCGCACGTCATAGCCCTTGATGATCCCTTCCGCGAACGCCCGCGCCGCCCGCCAGTCCATCCAGCCCCGACGCGAGAAGCGCGTCCGATAGCCCTCCAGCACCGCATTCTCGGTCAGGTCGAAATCGGCGATACTTCCCTGATGGTGCCGATCCTCTGGAATCCGCGCCACCCCCCGCGCCAGCGCCTCGCCCGGGGTCCAGAGCTTCGGCTCCTGCCCGTGCAGCGCCAGATGCCCTTCGGCCGGTGCCGCCAGCCCGCCGACGATCTCGGCCAGCGCCGCCTGCCCGTTGCCCGACACGCCCGCGAGCCCGGTGATCTGCCCCGCCCGCAGCTCCAGCGTCACCGCCTTCAGCCCCGGCGCGGCCCCCCGGTTCGGGGTCGAGACGCCTGCCAACCGCATCAGCGCCGCCCCCGGCGCCCGCGCCTCGGCCCGGGGAAGCGACAGCTCTCCCCCGACCATCAGCGCCGCCAGTGCCGCTTTGTCGGTTGCCCGCGTCTCCACCTCGCCCACCACGCGCCCATGGCGCAGCACCACGCAACGGTCGGCGATGGCCATCACCTCGTGCAGCTTGTGGCTGATGAAGATCACCGACAGCCCCAGCGCCGTCGCCTTGCGCAAGGTGGCAAACAAAGCCTCCGATTCCTGCGGAGTCAGCACCGCCGTTGGTTCGTCCAGGATCAACACCCGCGCGTCCCGGTACAGCGCCTTCAGGATCTCGACCCGCTGCCGCTCACCCACCGACAGCCGCCCGACCTTCGCATCCGGGTGCACCGCCAGACCAAAGTCCCGCGACAGCCGCTCGACCTTCTCCCGCGCGCCCGAAGCCCGACGCGACCACAGCCCCTCGGTCCCCAGGCGAATGTTCTCCAGGACCGTCAGGTTGCCTGCCAGCGTGAAATGCTGGTGCACCATCCCCACCCCCGCCGCCAAGGCCGCGCGCGGGTTGCCCGGCGGCAGGGATGCGCCAAACACCTCCACCACCCCCTCATCGGCCACATAGTGACCGAAAAGGATGTTCATCAGCGTGGTCTTCCCCGCACCGTTTTCGCCAAGCAGTGCCACGACTTCCCCGCGCCGCAGCGTCAGGGACACCGCATCGTTCGCCGTCAATGCGCCAAAACGCTTGGTAATGCGGTCGAGGCGGAGGACAACCTCCGCCCCCTTGTCCCCGGTCACGACGACTTCGGCTCGTTGTCGTCGATGGTCACGGTGAAGCTGCCGTCCTTGATCGCCTTCTCCTTCTCGGCGACCAGCGCCATCACCTCGGCCGGGACCTTGCCCTCGAAGGTGCCAAGCGGCGCCAGCGAACAGCCCCCGGCGTTCATGAATGAATAGACGCCGTAGTTGTCGGCCTTGAACGTCCCGCCCTGGATCGCGGCCACGGCGGCGTTCAGCGTCGGCTCGAAGTGCCACAGGGCCGAAGTCACCACGGTCTCCGGATAATCCGCCTGCGTGTCGATCACGTTGCCGATCGCCAGCACGCCGCGCTCTTTCGCGGCATCAGACACGCCGAAACGTTCCGCATACATCAGGTCCGCCCCGCCATCGATCATCGCGAACGCCGTTTCCTTGGCTTTCGGCGGGTCAAACCACGACCCGATGAACGACACCTGGAACTTCGCATCCGGCTTCACCTCGCGCACACCCGCCATGAAGGCGTTCATCAGCCGGTTGACCTCGGGGATCGGGAAACCGCCGACCATCCCGATATTGCCCTTGGTCATGCCGCCCGCGACGATGCCCGACAGATAGGCCGCGTCCTGAATGTAGTTGTCGAAGACCGCTAGGTTCGGGTTCGCCGCCTCATCCGGCATGAAGCTGGAGCCCAAGAGGAACGCCACGTCGGGATATTCCGCGCAGACCTCGCGCGCCTCGGCCTCGGCCCCGAAGATCTCGCCCACGATCAGCTTGACGCCCGCCTCGCAGTATTCGCGCATCACGCGCGGATAGTCGGTGTTCGCCACGTTTTCGGTATAGGTGTAATCCACCGTCCCCGCCGCCCTCAGCGATTCGGCCGCAATATGGATGCGGCTCACCCACTGCTGTTCCACCGGCACCGTGTAGATGCCCGCCATCTTGATCTGCTCTTGCGCGAAGACGCCGCCCGGCATGTTCGCCGCAACCGTGGCCGCCGCCCCGCTTAGAAGAAGCCCGCGCCGCGATACCGTGAAGGTTCCCGTTGTCATCTGATGCCATCCCTGGTGTTGGTGTGTGCTTGTAATTTTTACCAAGAGGTAAAACTCTTTCCCGATTCGATACAAGCCACAGTTTGGCCGGTCAAAGGGCACAAGCTTTCGGTTCGTCTGGCTTTGCGTTTTGCCAGAAACTTCAGCAGAACAATGGATTGCCGTTCAAAGTGAATGCGGTTTCTGAAGACGATGCTTGGCCATCGACGCAGGCCGCTTTGCATGGCAGGGTCCGGCTCAAGGAGAACCGCATGTCCACCCCCTTCGCCGGCCCGCAGATCCCGACCCTTGTCCAGCATATCCTGGACCGGATCGACCTTGGCCAGCTGAACCCCGGCGACCTTCTGGACGAGGCCGAGCTTTCGGAAACCCACGGCGTCTCGCGCACCCCGGTGCGTGAGGCGATCCTGTATCTCGAGGCGCTGGGCCTCGTCCGCCGCCTGCCGCGCAAAGGGGCGGCGATCTTCCGGCCGACGTTGGAGGAGTTCCTGGCGATCCTGGAGGTCCACGCCAAGCTGGAAGGCCAGGCCGCGGGTCTCGCCGCCCGCCGTCTGTCCCGCCAGGGGGCCGAGGAGCTGGAAGCCGCCGTCCGCGCCTGCGAGGCGAAGGCAGCAAGCAGCCCGACCGACGACCCGGACGGCTATTATCAGCTGAACCTGCGCTTCCACGCCTGCGTAGCGACCGCCTCGGGCAACGGGGTCCTTTTGGAAAGCCTGAAGACCAACGCCCGCCGTCTTCTGGCCTATTACCGCGCTCGGTATCGTTTCTCCGGGGCGATCCCGCGTTCCGCGCAGGAACACCGCGCCATTGCCCGCCTCATCACCGACCGCGATTCTGCCGGGGCAGAGGCGATGATGCAGTCTCACGTCCAGTTCGACCAGGTCACCGCGATGGACCTGCTGGCTGCACTGTCCTGAACGTCGAATTTTCGCAGAAAATTCGTACCCTTAAGCAGCTTCAAAAAACCGGGCGATCCACTCGGCGAACCGCGGCCCCTCTGTTCCAAGCGGCAGCGATGTCTTTGCAGCCTCTCCCACCACGGCCGGGAAATGCGGCGCAAACTCCTCGACCAGCGCGGCCAAGAACCCAGGCGTCATCTCCGGGTGATACTGCGTCGCAAAGACCTGCCCGCCGATCCGATAGCAGGCCGCCGGACAGCCGGGCGTAACCCCGACCACCTCACCGCCCTTGGGCAACACCGTCACCTGCTCCCCATGCGCCGCGGCCAGCCGGAACGACCCCACCGGCTCCATCCACGGGGCGGGGGAGGTGACCACCGTCAATGCCGTCCCCAGGACAAACGGCCCCGGATTCGGCCCCACGGTCCCGCCCAAGGCCTTGGCAATCGCCTGATGGCCAAAGCAGGCCCCCGCCAACGGCTTCCCCGCCGCATAAGCTTCGCGGATCACCGCGAACAGCCGCTCGATCCAGGCGTCCTCATCATGCACCGAGGACGGGCTGCCCCCGATCAGGAACCCGTCAAACCCTTGCACGCCCTCGGGAAACTCCCCCTTCGGCAGATCAAACGCCGTGACCTGCCACCCCGGCCGCACCCCATGCAGCAGCATCCGGAACTTCTCAACATCCCGCGGATGGCGGGCGGCAAAAGCACTGTCATCCGTGTTCGTCGCCAACACCGCGATATGCATGAGATTTCCCTTTACATATTTAACATGTTCATCATTATACAAAGCGCGCCGCAGGGCAAGGAGGAAGCGATGACAGTCTGGACGCCGCAAGATGACGGTTACGCCGACCTGACCTCGCATGACACGTTCCTGTCGGGCGCGCCGCACAACACCTTCGCCCGCCTCCGCTGTGAGGACCCCTGCCATTGGACCGACTACCCCCAAGGCCAGGGCTTCTGGTCCCTGACCCGGCACGAGGACATCCATCGGCTCAACGGCCAGCCCGACCTCCTCTCCTCGGCCCGGGGCATCCGGATGGAGGACCAGTCTTACGAAGAATATCTCGCCCGCCGTACCTTCCAGGAAACCGACCCGCCCGAGCATATGATGACCCGCGTCAAGGTCGCCAAGGCCTTCTCGAAACCCGTCATCGCCACCTTCGAAGACTCAATCCGCGACCTCTGCACCACCATCCTCGACGCGGCCCTGCAAAGGGAAACCTTTGACGCCACAAAGGAAATCGCCCGCGAGCTTCCCATGCGCATGCTGGGCCGCATCGTCGGCCTGCCGGACGAAGACCTCCCCTGGCTCGTCGAAAAGGGCGACGCCCTCATCGCCAACACCGACCCCGACTTCACCCCCCACGTTCTCGACAAGCTCACCACCGACGAATTCCGGATGATGCCCTTCAACTCTCCCGCGGGGGCCGAGCTGTTCGTCTACGCCAAGGACCTGATGGCCCGCAAAGCTGCCAGCGGAGACACGAACGGCGTCCTCCACATGATCCTGCAGCCCGGCCACGACGGCTCGGTCATGCCGGAGATCGAATTCCGAAACTTCTTCTGCCTCGTCGTCGCCGCCGGGAACGACACCACCCGCTATTCCATCGC
>JBJTSJ010000347.1:0-12519 GCA_046076605.1 Tabrizicola sp. | reverse complement strand
CCGGCGGCCTGGCTGGAGATGACGGCGGTCTATGGCGACCTTGGGCAGGATGTCCGCTTCGCCGGGGCCTTCGAGCGCTGGCTGAACCGGCTTTGGGCGGTGGGCACCAAGCAGACGCTGACCGAATACCTCGCCTAAGGTGCGGGGGCGAGGACCGGCTCGGTCCCGGTGGGCGTGAAGTCCGGGACCACCCAAAGCTCCACCCGCCGATTCAGCTGACGGCCGATGGCGGTCTCATCACAGGCCATCGGCAGCGCCTCACCAAAGCCTTCCACCACCGGCATCTGCGCGGGCGACAGGTCGGGGGCGATCACCGCCAGCTCTTGCGCCACCTGCGCCGCGCGGTCCACCGACAGCGCCAGGTTCGCCTCGGCCGCTCCCGAGCCATCGGAGAACCCGGCCAGCACCAGCTTTTCGTCGCGGAACTGCCCGGCGGCGATCAGTTGCGCCAGGTCCGAAAGGCTGTCCTGCGACACCGCATCCAGCGTCGACGACCCGTCCTCGAAGCGGAAGGTAAAGGATACCCGATCCGCCCCGTCCATGATCCCGGCCAGCCGCTTCAGGTCATCGAGCGTCACGTCCTCGCCCGCGCCCTGGATCGCGTTGATCAGCCGCAGCCCGTCCGCCGTCATCGGCTGGCGCGAGGGCGACCGGTCGATGAACCCCGCCGTCGCCACCGCCTCGCCCGAAGCCGGAGTGCGCAGGAAGGCGATGAACTCGCGCGTCAACAAGGGCAGGCGGCGCTTTACGGCAAGGAGCGTCACCGGCAGGGCCAGCGGGTAGTCGCCCGCCTTGATCGCCAGCGTCGTCGGCAACAAAGGAAAGCCGCAGCTGTCGGCCAGGGGCAGGCGCCGGGCCGGAACGATGGCCGACCGCCCGCTGATCGCAATGGCCCAGGGGTCCTTGGCCACTGCCTCGGCCAGGCTGGCCAGATCCGGGTGCAGGACATCGGCCGCCTCGGTTTCCCCCAACCGGTCGGACAGTGCCTTTTGCAGGTCGGTATCCGGAGCCAGCGCGTGCACGACTAGCGGCATGTCCGGCCCCCCGATCTGGGACCAGCTTTCCACCTCTCCTGCCAGCACGCGGGCCAGATCGACGGTCGAGATTTCCGGCGTCGGGTTGTCAGGTGAAACGATGACCACCATGGCGTCCATCGCCACGGAATGCGCGCCGAACCCCGGCTCGCTGCGGAAGGACAGCTTCAGGTCGGCAGCCCCGGCTTCGACTTCCGCCGTCGCGGCTTCGGGGCCCATTGGCCGGAACGAGACGTCGGCCAGTTCCTTGCGGGTGGCCGGATCAAGGATCTGCGCCGCATAGCCATCGCCCGGGACCGTCTCGTAGATCAGGCCACGGGCTTCGGCAAAGGCCTGGACCATCGGCGGCAGCAGGGCCGCGGCATCCGGTGCCCCGACCACCCGGATCACCGCCTTCGGCGCGATCAGATCGGGGCATGCCGGACCCTCGCAAATCACCCCCTCGCCATCGACGGTGAGAAGTCCATAGCTGGTGTTGATCCGGTAGAATTCACCGTCATAGCCCTGCAGCGTTCCGGTCAGCACAATGCCGCCCTCGCGCGCCACCAGGGTCACATCCTGGGCGGCGGCGGACCCACACACAAACGCCGCAACGCAAAGCGCCGCCAGCCCTGCCTTCACACCCATCTACTGCCAATCCGGACCTTACTTCGGGGCGGCGAGTGTCAGGGCAGCGCCAAGATTCTTCAACACCAGAATGTCGCCCGCCGTGCCGCACAGCGGAACCGCGACCATCTGATCCTGGGCCGAGACTTCTCCGGCAGCAGAATAGATGGTGCCAAGCCGCAGGGTGCGGCCACAAGAGGCCGGGGTGATCCGCAGTTCGCCGGTCAGATCGACGGCGCCAAGCCCCTTGCCAGGAACCGAATAGACACTGGCCATCACCGGGGACTGGACATCGGCCACCCCCAGCGAGATCACTTGCGTCTGTGCACCCACGACCGAGGCGGGGGCGCCAACCAGCACCTTTTCACCCTCCGTCGCGCGCAGTTCCAGCTCGGTCGGCCATTCCCAGGCAATCGCATAGCGGGTGAAGGACGCGACCTCGGGAACGTCGACCTTGCCCAGGACCAGATGCGCGTCGGCCAGATAGACGGCAACCATCGCATCGGTCTTCAGCGCAGGCAGCAGGATCCGGGCGGTGCCGCCGGTTTCGGTACGGGCAGTGAATGACAGCCCGGAATGACGGACGATGATCCGCTCATTGCGGTTGCAGGGTGCGGACAAGGACAGAAGGATCATCGCGCCCGGTGCAGCCGAAAGATCCATGCTGGGGCGGCAATGGTCGCTGTCCGAGGATTCGGTGATACCGGCAACCGGGGTGATGCTGATAAGGTCGCCGAGCGTCTGGCCCGGGTGGCCGGCCAGTGAGGCCGATCTTGGCACGACTTCGTTGCCGCCAAGTACGACTGTCGCCGAGGAGGCGTCGGCAGGCTCTGTCGCGACCATGACCAGGGGCTGCTGTGCAGTCTGCCCCTTCCGACTTTCAGCCGTATGCGCAGCCGCAAAGGCGACCGCAGCAGCAGCAACTATCCGCAGAACCTTTTTGCCCCAAAGCATGGCAGTGCCCCGGTACGAGAATCGCACCGTTTACGGCTAGGGGCCAATCAGGGCGGAGACGTGGCATTAATTGGGTCGGCTTGGGGTTTGCTTGGAAAAGGTCATGAAAACGCCGCGTCAATCGACGCGGCGCCAGAATCTTGCTCTGCCCGAACACCCTCAGGCGATACGGCCATGACAGTGCTTGAACTTCTCGCCCGAGCCGCAGGGGCAAGTGTCGTTGCGGCCCGGATTGCCCCAGGTCGAAGGGTCCGCCTCGTCAAAGCCCGCAAGGCGGGTGCCCGCAGCGGCAGCCGCAGCAGGGGCGGCAACAAGCGTCGCGGCGACAGCCGCAGCCGCGGCAGGCGGTTCGGCCGCCTGTTGCGCCGCCAGCATCTGCCGCATCATCGCTTCCTGCTCTTCCTTGGTCACCGGACGGATGCGCGACAGCTGCTGAGTGGTCTGTTCCCGCAGCGAGTTCAGAAGCCCCTCGAACAGCTGGAAGGCTTCGGTCTTGTATTCGTTCAGCGGGTCGCGCTGCGCATAGCCGCGGAAGTTCACCACGGACCGCAAATGCTCCAGCCGCAACAGATGTTCCCGCCACTTGCCGTCGATGGCCTGCAACAGGACCTGTTTCTCGATCGTCTGCATGGTTGAAGCGCCGAACTGTTCGGTCTTGTCGGCCATCATCTTGTCCGACGCCTCGATGATCCGGTCCATGATGACCGCCTGATCCACGCCTTCTTCGGCGGCCCAGGCGGCAATTGGCAGGTCCATGTTCAGCATGTCGCGGACCGAAGCCGTCAGCGCGTCAGTGTCCCAGGCGTCCGGATAAGACTTGGGCGGCATGGCAAGGTCGACCAGATCCTCGATCACCTGATGGCGCATGTCGGCGGCGACGTCAGCGACGTGGTCGGCCTGCATGATCTCCATCCGCTGCGAGAAGATCGCCTTGCGCTGGTCATTCATCACGTCGTCGAATTTCAAGAGCTGCTTGCGGATGTCGAAGTTGCGGCCTTCGACCTTCGCCTGCGCCTTTTCCAGCGACTTGTTGACCCAGGGGTGGACGATGGATTCGCCTTCCTCCATGCCCAGGGTCGACAGGATCTTGTCCAGTCGCTCCGAGCCGAAAATGCGCATCAGGTCGTCTTCCAGCGACAGGAAGAACGCCGAACGCCCCGGGTCGCCCTGACGACCCGAGCGGCCGCGCAGCTGGTTGTCGATCCGGCGGCTTTCGTGGCGTTCGGTGCCCAGGACGAACAGGCCCCCCGCCTGTTTGACGGCTTCTTCCTCGTCCTTGTGCTCGGCCTCGATCCGGGCGCGGATCGCGACATGGTCGCCTTCGGGATCGGCGGCGATGGCCTCCATCACCTTGAACTCGACATTTCCGCCCAGTTTGATGTCGGTGCCGCGGCCGGCCATGTTGGTGGCGATGGTCACCGCGCCCACCTTGCCGGCGTCGGCGACGATCTTGGCTTCCTGTTCATGCTGGCGGGCGTTCAGGACGTTGTGCGCGATGCCCGCACCCTTCAGCAACACCGAGAGCTGTTCCGACTTGTCGATCGAGGTGGTGCCGACCAGGATCGGCTGACCCTTTTCATGGGCTTCCTTGATCGCCTTCAGGATGCCGTCAAACTTCTCGCGGGCCGAGCGGAACACCTGGTCATGCTCGTCGATCCGGGCGACAGGACGGTTCGTCGGAACTTCGACCACACCCAGGCCATAGATTTCGCGGAATTCCTCGGCCTCGGTCGCGGCGGTGCCGGTCATGCCGCCCAGCTTCTCGTAAAGCCGGAAGTAGTTCTGGAAGGTGACGCTGGCGTAGGTCACGTTCTCGGGGTTGATCTTCACCCCTTCCTTGGCCTCGATCGCCTGGTGCAGACCTTCCGAAAGGCGGCGGCCCTTCATCATCCGGCCGGTGAATTCGTCGATCAGCATCACTTCGCCGTTCATGACGACGTATTGCTGGTCCTTGAAGAACAGCTTGTGCGCCCGCAGCGCCTGGTTGACGTGGTGGACGATGGAGGTGCTTTCCGCCGAATAGAGGTTCTGCCCTTCCGGCAGGATGCCCGCCTGGCGCAACAGGTCCTCTATGACGTCGTTGCCCTCTTCCGTCAGGGTAACGCCACGGGTCTTTTCGTCGACCTCATAATGTTCCGGGTGCAGATGCGGGATGACCTTGTCCACCGCCTGATACAGCGGGCTGCGGTCCTGGCTGGGGCCCGAGATGATCAGCGGCGTCCGCGCCTCGTCGATCAGGATACTATCCACCTCGTCGACGATGGCATAGTAGTGCCCGCGCTGCGCCATGTCCTCCAGCGAGGATTTCATGTTGTCGCGCAGGTAGTCGAAGCCCAGCTCGTTGTTCGTCGCGTAGGTGATGTCGGCCCGGTAGGCGGCCTTCTTCTCATCGTCGGGCTGGTGCGCATAGACCACGCCCGTCGTCATACCAAGCGCGCCATAGACCTTGCCCATCCAGTCGGCATCGCGCTTGGCCAGATAGTCGTTCACCGTGACAACATGCACGCCCCGCCCGGTCAGCGCGTTCAGATAGGCGGCAAAGGACGCCATCAGCGTCTTGCCCTCGCCCGTCTTCATCTCGCTGATGTTGCCCTGATGCAGGAACATCGCGCCCTTTAGCTGCACGTCGAAGGCCCGCAGGCCCAAGGCCCGGCGCGCCGCTTCCCGGCAGTTGGCAAAGGCTTCCGGCAGGATCGCATCCAGGCTTTCCCCGCCCTCCTGCACCCTTTTCTGGAATTCACGCGTCTTGGCGATGATGCCGTCGTCCGACAGCGCCTGGTACTCGGGCTCCAGCGCGTTGATCTGCGCCACCACCGGGCGGACGGACTTTACCTTGCGGTCGTTCGGCGATCCGAACACCTTCCGCGCGAGCGATCCCAGTCCCAGCATGTTTTCTCCGTGGGCGGCTTCTGACAGCATCGTGTGGGCCAAAGACTTGCCCGCCCCGACGGCCTTCCATAGAAGGGCCAGTGAGTGACCGGACGGCCCCGTCCCACGCGACTGTCGCGATGTAAGGGGGAAGCTGGGGATAGTCAACGAGGACGGGCAAGGCGGCCCGATCAGGAGATGGTGAAAATGACGAAACGTTCAGGCTTCTGGTCCGTTCTGGCACTGACCGCCGCTTTGGCCAACCCCGCGCTTGCCGAAGGCGAAACGGCCGATACCGTGGTGGCCACGGTCAACGGCACCAAAATCACGCTCGGCCACATGATCGCCCTGCGCGAGACCTTGCCCCCCGAATACCAGCAGCTGCCGGATGACGTGCTGTTCAAGGGCATCTTCGAACAGCTGATCCAGCAAGAGGTGCTGGCCCAGTCGGTCACTGACCTGGCGCCCCGCGCACAAGCGCAGATCGACAACGACAAGCGCGGCCTCGTCTCGGGCATCGCGATTGAAGGCATCGTCAAGGAAGCCGTGACCGACGCTGCGCTGCAGGCGGCCTACGACGCGCGCTTCAAGGACGCCAAGCCCCAGACCGAATACAACGCTGCGCATATCTTGGTCGACACTCAGGAAGAGGCTGACAAGCTGAAGGCCGAACTTGCGGGCGGCGCCGATTTCGCGGAACTCGCCAAGGCCAAGTCCACCGACACCGGCTCGGGCGCGAATGGCGGGGATCTGGGCTGGTTTGGCCTGGGCATGATGGTCAAGCCGTTCGAAGATGCCGTCGTCGCCGCCAAGGTCGGCGAAGTTTCAGGCCCGGTCCAAAGCGAATTCGGCTACCATCTGATCCTGGTCAAGGAAACCCGGGTGGCCGAACAGCCGACACTTGACCAGATGCGTGACGAACTGGCCGCCGAAGTGGAAAACACCGCGATCAATGCGAAGATCGAGGAATTGACCAAAGGTGCCACCGTGACGCGCGAAGGCGAAGGGCTTGATCCTACGCTTCTGAAAAACGCAGGCCTGATCGACTGACAACCGCAAGCGGGGGACGGACATGGCAAAGACCGACTGGAAGGCCGAAGCGAAGGCGCTGAAGAAGAAGGTCCGTAAGCTGAAGGACCAGGTCACCGCCGCCGCCGGTCCGGTGGCCGAGGCGGTGCAGGACGCCGTGGGCGACGTGGTCAAGGCGGCGAAGAAGGCGCTGAAGCCGGTCTCGCCGCTGGCCCCGGCCAGTTTCCCTGTCCTCCCCGCGATCAAGGGCGCCGAATTCGCCGCAGTCGAGGCCGGGGTGCGCTACCAGAACCGCAAGGACGTGATGCTGGTCCGCCTTGCCCCCGGCACCACGATGGCCGGAGTGTTCACCCGGTCCTCCACCCGATCGGGCTGCGTCCGGGATTGTCAGGCGAAACTGGCGATGAAGGTTCCGGCGGATGTGGGCGCGGCGATCATCGTGAACTCGGGCAACTCCAATGCCTTCACGGGCCGGGTGGGGGATGAGGCTGTGGCCGCAGTCACCGGGGCTGTGGCCGAGGCTTTAGGTGTTCCCGCGTCGCGCGTGTTCTCCTCCTCCACCGGCGTGATCGGTGAGCCGCTGCCGTTCGAGAAGATCACCGCCAAGGTTCCCGACCTTGTGGCCGCGCTGAAAGAGGATGCCGTGGAAATGGCCGCCCAGGCGATCATGACCACCGACACCTTCCCCAAGGGCGCGGCGGCGACCGTGCAGGGCGAAGGCGGGACGATCCACATCTCCGGCATCGCCAAGGGTTCGGGGATGATCGCGCCGGACATGGCGACGATGCTGGTCTACATTTTCACCGACGCGAAGATCGGGGCGAACCAGCTGCAGAAGATGGTCTCGCGCAACGTGGACGCGACGTTCAACTCGATCACCGTGGACAGCGATACCTCGACCTCGGACACGCTTCTGATCGCTGCCACGGGCCAGTCCCCTGCAGCAGAGCTGAAAGGCCCGGCGCTGAAGGCGTTTGAGGCCGCGCTTGCGGGCGTGATGCGCGACCTCGCGCTGCAGGTGGTGCGGGACGGCGAAGGCGCGACCAAGCTGGTCGAGGTGCGGGTGACCGGGGCTGCCACCGACGAAGATGCGGCGAAGGTGGCGTTCTCCATCGCAAACTCTCCGCTGGTGAAGACCGCCGTCGCCGGGCAGGACCCGAACTGGGGACGCATCGTCGCCGCTGTCGGCAAGTCCGGCGCGCAGGCAGAGCGAGATAAGCTGACGATCCGCTTCGGCGACATCCTGGTGGCAAAGGGCGGCTGGCGGAACCCGGATTACAAGGAAGAGGACGGCGCGGCCTACATGCAAGGGCAAGAGCTGGTCTTCGCCGTCGACCTCGGCCTCGGCAAGTCGAAACGGTCCGTCTGGACCTGCGACCTCACCGCCCGCTACGTCGAGATCAACGCCGACTACCGGTCCTGATTTGCTCATGTTCCAAGTACTCCACGGGGGTCCGGGGGTGTGAAACCCCCGGGGCTTCCACCCCGCGAAAGCCCCTGAAATGAAAATCATCCTCGTCTCCGCCGTTGCCCTGATCGACCCCGATGGCCGCGTGCTTCTCGCCCAGCGGCCCGAGGGCAAGTCGCTTGCGGGCCTATGGGAATTTCCCGGCGGCAAGGTGGAACCCGGCGAGACGCCCGAAGCCGCGCTGATCCGCGAACTGAAGGAAGAATTGGACATCGACACCTGGGCCTCGTGCCTGGCTCCGCTGGCCTTCGCCAGCCATTCCTACGACGATTTCCACCTTCTGATGCCGCTGTTCGCCTGCCGGAAGTGGCGGGGCACGGTCCGGTCGCTGGAGGGGCAGGCGCTGGCTTGGGTCAAGCCAAACAACTTGCGCGATTATCCGATGCCGCCCGCCGACCTGCCCCTGATCCCGATCCTGCGCGACTGGCTTTGACTGCGCCTGGGTCGAGAAAGTCCACACGTCAAAGTTGTGCTTGCCTTTCTTTGGCTTTGCACCACATCCTGAGATCGGGACTCGGGGGGGATCCAACATGCTTCGCACGATCACAATCGGCAGCACGCTACAGATTCAAGGTGTGCCGGTCGGTCTGACGCCGGATGGCCGTTTGATGGTACGGGACGGCAATCGGGTCTTTGCGGGCAAGCCGGTGCCAAGCTGGACGGAAGATTCCGGACGCGTTCCGCATGTGCTGGCCCCGACGCGGAATCGTGCAAAGGTTGACGCTTCGTAAACGTCTGCGTTCAAGCCCTTGATTTCATTGACTGCAGCGTTCTGTCCACGGTGGACAGAAAAGGCCGGGTCGCTGGACCCGGCCTTTTTCTTTGGTCAGTCCAGCGTCCGCTGGACCTCTTCCCGTTCGAAGATTTCGATGACATCGTTCTGACGGATGTCTTCGTAGTTCTCGAAGGCCATCCCGCATTCCTGGCCCGAGATGACTTCCTTCACCTCGTCCTTGAAGCGCTTCAGCGTCTTCAGCGTGCCCTCGTGGATCACCACGTTGTCGCGCAGAAGGCGAACCCCCGCCGAACGCCGCGCCACACCCTCGGTGACAAGGCAGCCCGCGACCTTGCCGACGTTCGACACCTTGAAGACCTCCAGGATCTTCGCGTAGCCGATGAAGGTCTCCCGCACCTCGGCCTTGAGAAGGCCCGATGCGGCGGCTTTGATGTCGTCCACCAGGTCGTAGATGATCGAGTAGTAGCGGATCTCGACGCCCTTCTGGGTCGCCGAAGCCCGCGCGGTCGCGTTGGCGCGGACGTTGAAGCCGATGATCGGGGCCTTGGATGCCTCAGCCAGAGCCACGTCGGTGTCGGTGATGGCACCCACGCCCGAATGCAGCACGCGGACGCGGACTTCCTCGTTCCCGATCTTCTCCATCGCCTGGACGATCGCCTCGGCCGAGCCCTGGACGTCGGCCTTGATCAGGATCGGCAGTTCCGCGACCGACTGGTCAGCCTTGGCCTTGGCCATCAGCTGCTCCAGCGTGGTCGCAGCACCAGCCGCAGCCCGTTTGTCCTTGGCGGTCTTGATCCGGTAATCGGCGATCTCGCGCGCCTGGGCTTCGGTCTCGACGACGTTCAGCGTGTCACCGGCGGACGGCGTGCCGGACAGGCCCAGCACCTCGACCGGGACGGACGGTCCAGCCTCAGTGATGGTCTCGCCCTTATCGTTGATCAGCGCGCGGACCTTGCCCCACTGTTCGCCGACGACGAAGATGTCGCCCTTGCGCAGCGTGCCATTCTGGACGAGCACGGTGGCCACGGGACCGCGGCCCACGTCCAGCTTGGCTTCGATCACCGCCCCCGACGCCGCCCGGTTTGGGTTGGCGCGGAGTTCGAGGACCTCGGCCTGCAGCGCGATGGCTTCCAGCAGGTCGTCAAGGCCCAGACCGGTCTTGGCCGACACTTCGACGTCCTGCACGTCACCGGACATGGCTTCGACCACGACCTCGTGCTGGAGAAGATCGGTGCGGACCTTGGTCGGGTTCGCCTCGTGCTTGTCGATCTTGTTGATCGCCACGATCATCGGGACCTTGGCGGCCTTGGCGTGGTTGATCGCCTCGACCGTCTGCGGCATCACGGCGTCGTCGGCCGCGACGACCAGCACCACGATGTCCGTCACCTGGGCCCCGCGCGAACGCATGGAGGTGAAGGCCGCGTGGCCAGGGGTGTCGAGGAAGGTCACCAGCTGGCCATTCGGCGTCTTTACCTGGTAGGCGCCGATGTGCTGGGTGATCCCGCCGGCTTCGCCGGTGACGACGTTGGTCTTGCGGATCGCGTCCAGAAGCGAGGTCTTGCCGTGGTCGACGTGGCCCATGATCGTGACGATCGGCGGACGGGTCAGCAGATCGTCGTCCTTGTCCTTCACGGTGTCGATGACCTGTTCGACGTCGGCGTCCGAGACGCGTACGGCCTTGTGGCCGAATTCCTCGATCACCAGTTCCGCCGTGTCGGCGTCGATGGCCTGGTTCATCGTGACCATCATGCCCATCTTCATCAGGCTCTTGACCACATCGGCGGCGCGCTCGGCCATCCGGTTGGCCAGTTCCGAGACCACGATGGTTTCCGGCAGTTGCACGTCGCGCACCTGCTTTTCGGCCTTGTGACCCAGGCCCAGTGCCTTTGCGCGGGCCTTTTCCTGCTTGCGCTTGATGGCAGCCATGCTGCGCTGGCGACCACCTTCATCCGAGATGGCGTCCGACAGGGTCAGCTTGCCGGAGCGGCGGCCTTCGTCGCCTGCCCGCTTGGCGCCACGATCGGCCCGGTCGTCCTTTTCGCGGTCGGTCTTGCGGGGCGACAGGCCGGGCTTGGCCGAAGCGGGGCCACGCGCTTCCTCGGTTGCAGCCGGGGCGGCGGGGGCAGCGCGTTCGCCAGGCTTTGCGGTCGCCGGAGGCGGCGTGGTCGAGCGCGACCGGGTGCCAAGCACATCGGCCTTGCGGGCCTCGGCAGCGGCGACCTTGGCGGCAGCTTCGGCTTTCGCGGCGCGCTCCTCTTCCTCGGCCTTGAGGCGCAGGGCCTCGGCGCGTTCGCGATCTTCACGCTCTTTCGCCTCGATCTCGGCGCGGCGGGCAGCGCGATCTTCCTCGCGGACGCGGTCCTCTTCGACGCGACGGGCAGCATCTTCCGCCTCACGCGCCTTTGCGGCGCGGAGCGCGGTCAGACGACGCTCCATCTCGGCGTCGGAAATCCCGGCGGGGCGTTTCGACGGATCGCAAAGGTTGGTCGCGGCCGTGGCCGTGCCAGCGCCAGGCGCCCCCGGCTTGACCGGAGTTGGCACCACAACGCGCTTGCGTTTGGTTTCGACCACGACGCTCTTGGTCCGGCCGTGGCTGAAGCTTTGCTTCACCTGTCCGGGACGGGGGGCGCCCCCAAGGCCAAGAGGTTTCTTGCCGTCAGTATCGCTCATGCGTTCTTCGTATCCTTCATGGCGGTCTCGCCGCCGTCATTCCCGTCCGACTGGGTTGGCAAAAGCCCACGCAGCCCGGCGAGTTTTGCCGCTTCCTCTACAACACGATCCTTGAGTCCACCAGCGGCAAGCGCGGCGTGTATCGCACGTTCGCGCCCGAATGCCAAACCGATTTCCCCAGCCGTGAGGCAACCGATGAAGCCCTTTGCGCCATCCGGCGCGTGCAGCTTCGTCTTGCCCCGTTCCGACCCATCACTGGCCTGGATCAGCGTCGCCGCCGTTCCCTTGACCAGCCAGTCCTTCACCTTCTCGTAGCCCGTCACCGCCTCACCGGCCTTGCGGGCCATGGAGAGGAGGTCGACGGTCCGTTGCGCCACCAGCGTCTCGACCAGATCCGCGAGACCCTCGGGCACCTTCACCGGCTGGCGCGCCGCGCGGGAGAAGAGGTTCTTCTTGGCCGCCTTCGCCAGCGCCTCGCGGTCGGCCGAGACATAGATGCCCCGACCGGGCAGCTTGCCCAGGACGTCGGGGACGATCTGCCCGTCAGGGCCCGCGCAAAAGCGGATCAGACCCGCCTTGGGCTGGCTTTCCCCGGTCGCAATGCACTTGCGTTCCGGATCGTCCCTGTCTTTTTCCCGGCCGCCGCGCGTCAACGCGTGTCCCCGAGGCCTGAAATCAGGCCTCGGCCTCCTCGTCATCGGCAACCTCTTCTTCAGGCTGCTCCAGTTCCGTCGGGTCGACCCAGCCCAGCATCACGCGGGCGGTCATGATCAGGGTCTGCGCTTCCTCAAGCGACATGTCGAACTTTTCAAGGACCCCTTCGTCCTTCTTGCGCTGGCCGTTTTCCGTGGTCCAGCCGCCGGCCAGTTCCCAGTCGGCGCAGGTGGCGAAGTCTTCCAGCGTCTTGATCCCGTCATGCGCCAGCGCCTCAAGCATCTGGGGCGTCAGGCCTTCGAAGTTCACCAGACTGTCCTCGACCCCCATAGCGCGGGCGTTTTCCATCGCCTTGGCGTTGGCCGCTTCCAGGTAGTCGCGGGCGCGGGCCTGAAGCTCGGCCGCCGTATCCGCGTCGAAGCCGTCGATGGACAGAAGTTGGTCCACCTCGACATAGGCCACCTCTTCGAGGTTGGTGAACCCTTCGGACACCAGAAGCT
>JBJTSJ010000346.1:0-2807 GCA_046076605.1 Tabrizicola sp. | reverse complement strand
GGCCCTGGACCATGCCGTTGCCGAATTCGGCACCCTGGTCGCGCAGGCGCTCTTGTCGCTGTCGAAAGGCGACCTGGCCGCGCTGGAACTGCTGGGCCGACCTCAGGGCTGGCTTCTCGGCCGAGTAGCCTTCAGATCAGCCACCCCAGCGGGTGCGCCGAAAACCCGTGGCAGGCGGACCCGTCCGGGAAGTCGATCGACCAGTTCTCCGGCGTGGTCACCCGGCCTTCGCTGACCCACCGCCCCCAGCGTGCCGCAATGATCGCGTGGATGTCCGTCTGGCGGCCAAGCTGTTGCAATGCAAAGAAAAGATAGTGATGCATGAACGGGCTGGCGAGCGTGGGCTGCCCCGTCACCGGCTCATCCCGCAGGTCCAGCGACCGGGCGACGATCCGGTCGGCCAGCCCCTTTGCCTCAGCCCCCTCAACCATCCCGGTCAGGACCAATAGCGCCAGCGCCAGCTGGCTCGCCGCCTCTCCCCCAGGGCTTTCGCGCCAGCCGTCCGGCCCCCGGTGCCCCTGCAGCGCAAGCGCCAACTCCGACGCCTGCTCCGCCCAGTCCGCCGTCCGACCGACCCGCCCGGCCATCCCCGCCGCCAGCCGCAACGCATGCAGATACCGCAGGTTCAAGGTCAGGTTCGGCTCCGCACGGCTCATCGGCGACCAGTCCAGGAACAGCCGCCGCCCCGGCGGATTGCGCAGCAACCCGTCCGGTCCGCATGCCAAAGCCATCCGCTCCAGCATTCGCGTCAGCACACCCCAATGCCGCTGCCACACCGCCTCCGGCTCCACCACCCCAGGATGCGTCGCACAGCCCGCCAGCAACTCCACCCAAGAGAAATTGTAATCCGTCACCGCATAGGCCGGGACCTCCCCCGGCAGGACTGAGGGCAGCAGCCCCTCTGCATCCACCCCCTCCGCCGCAATGTCGATGGCGAACAGAAGCGGCCGCGGATCATCCGAAATCCCCCGCAGCGCCCAATCCTGCGCCACCGCATCGCCCAGCCACAGACTGCTCTCGCGCCAGACCCCGTCCACAAACCCATCCTGCAGGCAGTTCAGCGTCGTGCGGCGGCACATCTCTGCGACGCCCTGCAGCGCCGGCTCCATGCGGGGCAAGGGTCGCTCCACCACCGGCGTCACCGGTAGCCGCGCATGGAACTTCGGCGCAGGCGAAACCCCACCCCCCTCCAGAGCGAACACCAGATACCGCGCGCCCCGAACAGTGAACCCTTCCACCACCTGCCGCCCCGGCCGCAGGGTGAACCGATCCGTGGGCCGCATCCGGCAATAGGTCTCCGGGTCCGGCAGCAAAAGTTCGCCGTCCCGCAGCTTCTCGGCATAGGAAATCAGCAGCCGCTCACCCCCTGCCGCTGTCAGCTCCACGCCGCCCATACAAGCCCGGCTTTCACCAAGGTCAAAGACCCAGATGGCCGACGTACCCATGGGTAGAAGGGTAGGGGCCGTGCCTGACGCCGAAGCTGAAAAGGCTTTTCGTAGAACAGAGTGTGGATCGCCGGTCGCGGGTAACGACCCGCCCACCCGCACCTGCCACGGCGCCCTCAGAGCCCGAACCTCCTCCACCGGCAAAGCCGTCGCCCGGGGCCTCAGGTCATGCCAGATCGGCCCCTCCTCCCCTTGAACCACCCGCGCCGCGTCCCAGGCAGAGGCATCGGCGTCCGCCCAGTCCTCCTCGACCCGCAGGTCCCGGTCCTCGACCCCCGTGCCATAGATCGAGACCCGCTCCACCCGATCCGACCACGACCGATCCCGGCGCGTCTTCCAGTGCGGGCCGGTGGTCAGAACCACTTTCCCGTCCACCTCCAGCCAGCCAAGCAGCCCGCAAGCCCCCCGATGGACATAGACAAAGTGCGAATGGCCGGGCGAATAGACCTGCACGGCGATCCGGTTCGTACCCACTCGCAGAAGATTTGTGACCAGACGCTCGTCTATGGCCATAGATGAGGGCCATGACCGCTCCGGACCTCGGCCCACGAACACGCCATTGACCCAAAGCCGGTACCGACTGTCCGCGCTCAGCCGAAAAACGGCCTCGACTGGCGCTGCCGAAAGTGGAAAATCCGTACGAAAGTTCACATACGCATCGCGCAAGTCAAACGGATGCGCCGGGCCGATCCAGACCATGCCCTCCGGTGCCCTCACTGAAGCGTCCCGTACTGCGCCGCAAGCTTGTTCACCAGCCGGTAGGCCCGCACCAGCCGCATCGGCGGGATGTCCGGCTGGATGAAATGCCCGCCGTTGAAGATGAACCCGCCACCCGGGGCGTAAATTCCAAAGCGCTCGGTGATGTACTCATCCAGCTCATCGCCGTCGTACTTCAAAAGCCCGTCGATCACGTCCAGCGAGCCGTAGATGACGATCTTGTCGCCCCACTTCGCCTTCACTTCCCGAGGGTTGATCCCCGCGCTTTCCTGCACCGGGTGCCATGAGGTGTAGCCCATCTCGATGATGTCATCGACGACCTGCAGGATGTAGCCGTCCGAATGCAGGTTGACCGGCATCCCCCTGGATCTTGCGTGCTGCACCACCCGCATTGCATAGGGCTTGATCAGCTGCCGCCAGGAATTTGGGCTGAACAACATCGTCCCGTTCGACCCCCAGTCGTCCGACAGGGTCATCATGTCGACCCCGGCCTCAATCATCTGGTCGACCTGGATGCACATCCAGTCGGCATATCGGTCGAAGAAATTGGCCATCAGCTGCGGATTGCCGCCAAGGTTCATCCAGCAGTTTTCGATCCCGAGGAAGCTCGACGTCCCCTCCACCATCCCCCAACAATGCGCCAGC
>JBJTSJ010000345.1:0-13522 GCA_046076605.1 Tabrizicola sp. | reverse complement strand
CGGCGTACAGACCCAGGTGATCGGTTATCCCGCCTACGCTTGGGGCCCATGAACGAGGCCGCTCCCGCCGCTACTCCCGGGCGCCGTGCGCGTCGCGATCGCCAGCGTCCGCAGGCCGAGGCGCCGGCCTTCCTGCGCCGGCGCATCCCCACCTACGAGATGCCCTCCGAGGAGGGCCTCCGCGCGCTCGAGCACCAGGCCGAGCAGCTCCTCGCCGAGATCGGCGTGGAGTTCCGCGGCGACGACGAGGCCCTCGCGATGTGGCGCCGCGCGGGCGCGCAGGTCGAGGGGCAGCGCGTGCGTTTCGAACCCGGAATGCTCGGGGAGATCGTGCGCACCGCGCCTGCCACCTTCGTGCAGCACGCGCGTGATCCGCGCCACCACGTCGAGATCGGCGGCGATGCGGTGGTCTTCTCGCCGGCTTACGGCTCGCCCTTTGTTTATGACCGCGAAGGCGGGCGGCGCTACGGCTCGCTCGAGGATTTCCGCAACTTCGTGAAGATGGCCTGGTGCTCGCCGTGGCTGCACCACTCGGGCGGCACGGTCTGCGAGCCGGTGGACGTGCCGGTCAACAAGCGCCACCTCGACATGGTCTACGCGCACATCCGCCATTCGGCCAAACCCTTCATGGGCTCGGTCACGGCGCCCGAGCGCGCGGAGGACTCGATCGCGATGTGCCGGATCCTCTTCGGTGAGGATTTCGTGGATCGCCATTGCGTGATCCTCGGCAACATCAACACCAACTCGCCGCTCGTCTTCGACGGCACGATGTCGATGGCACTGCGCGCCTACGCGCGCGCCAACCAGGCCGCGGTGGTGGTGCCGTTCATCCTGGGTGGCGCGATGGGGCCGGTGACGAACGCGGGCGGAATTGTGCAGAGCCTCGCCGAGACGATGGCGGGATGTGCCCTCACCCAGCTAGAGCGGAAGGGCGCGCCGGTCATCTTCGGGAACTTTCTGTCTTCGATGTCACTTCGTTCGGGCTCGCCCACGTTTGGAACGCCTGAACCGGCGATTGGGAGCCAGGTCATCGGGCAGCTGGCGCGGCGATTGAACCTACCGCTGCGCTGTTCTGGGAACTTCACCACCTCCAAACTGCCGGACGGGCAGGCGATGATGGAGGGGACGATGTCGATGCTGGCGGCGATCCACTGCGGAGCGAACTTCATCCTGCATTCGGCGGGGTTCCTCGACGGGCTCCTGTCCATGTCCTACGAGAAGTTCATGCTGGATGCCGACCTCTGCGGGGCCCTGCACGCCTATCTGGACGGGATCAGGATCGACGATGACCAGCTGGCGGTGGAGGCCTTTGCCGAGGTGGGGCCGGGGAACCATTTCTTTGGCTGTTCCCACACGATGAAACACTACGAGACGGCCTTCTGGGACAGCGAGTTGTCGGACAACGAGCCCTTCGAGAAGTGGGAAGCGGCGGGGTCAACGGACGCGGCTTCCCGGGCCAACCGGCTGTGGAAGAAGCGGCTGACAGAGTATGAGGCGCCGCTGCTGGATGACGGGGTCCGGGAGGCCCTGCATGACTACGTGGGGCGGAAGAAGGCCGGGATGGCGGATGCCTGGTACTGAAGTGTCCACGGTGGACAAAACTGGTAACGCGAACGAAATCAGTTACTTGCGCGTGGACGTTAGGGATTTGGTAACTTCTGCCAATCCGGCCCCGGACGGGCATAGGTGAAGGACGGACCGGGTGCAAAGCCGGTCGCATCGGGCGGTGAAATCCAGCTTTCGACGGTGACCTGACCCGCCCCCAAAGTCACAAGCGCGACGTCGTTGGCGCCGGTCTTCAGCCGGGTGGAGATCGCTGTCCCGACCTGCAGGAAGAGCACCCCGGCGGCGGTTTCGGCAAAGCCTGTATGCGGCATGTGGGTGTGGCCGGACAGGACGATATCTGCACCGGCCGCCGCCAGCGCGGCCAGGGTCGCCTCGGGGTCGGCGATGTCGGCCGGGGTGCCATCTGCGGCAGGCACGGGGGCGTGGTGCATCACCACAACGCGCCATTGGCCCGGGGTCGCGCTGCGGAACGTTGCGGTCAGTCGGGCAAGGGATGCAGGGCGCAGGAGACCGGACTTCCAGACCAGCGGATTGGCGGTGTTCACGCCCTGCACCAGGGCGTCGGGCAGGCGGACCAGGGGTTCAAGCTCGGCCCCGAAGGCCCGGCGATAGCCTGCAAAGGGGGCCAGAAGCCGCATGGGCAGATTGCGCAGCGGCATGTCGTGATTGCCGGGCACGACAAGGCTCGGGCCGGGCAGGCGGTCGACAAAGGCCCGCGCGGCCTGGAACTGGCCCGCCCGCGCGCGCTGGGTCAGGTCGCCCGAGATCACGCAAAGGTCGGGCTGCAGCCGATGCGCAAGATCGATCATGGGCGTGACCAGCCGCTCATCAACCCTACCAAAATGCGGGTCAGACAAATGCAGGATGCGGCTCATGCCCCCGGATCGCCCTTCGCCGGGGGCAGGATCACCCGCAGGACATGGTCGTTGAGCTGGATGCGCAAGGGCAGCTTCATCCTCAGCTTCTCGCCATCCAGCGCGACGGAAATCTTGCGCCGCCCGCGCACGGCGACGGCGATCCGGCGCGGGGTCGAGACAATGACGTCGCGGCCATGGTCCACCCGCTTGCGGATCAGCCGCCAGGCCAGGCGCAGGAAACCAAGGCGTGTCTGCTGGTGCGCGAGGAACATCACGAAGCGGTCGTCCGAGATCGCATCGCCGCCTTCCAACCCGAACTGATCCAGCTGATAGGCGGAGCGCGCCACAAACAGCATCGGCGTCCGGATGCGGTGGCGCGTCTCGTCTTGGTAGAGGTCCATCCGGTGCGGGTGCTGAAAGCGCAGGATCGTCCGCAGCGAGGCGAGATGGGCGAGAAAACGATAGCGGCCCCAGCGGGCATAGGCGGCTTCGCGTTCTTCCAGGATCGCGGGATAAAGCCCGATGGCGATGTTGTTCAAGAAGACGCGGCCGTTCAGAGTGCCGACGTTGATGTCATGTGGCTGGCCGTCGAGGATCGCCCAGGCTGCGGCTTGGGGATCTTCGGGCATCTTCAAGCCGCGCGCAAAGTAGTTGAATGTGCCAAGCGGCAGGACGGCAAGCGCGGCCTTGGTCCCGGCCAGCGCATGGGCCACGCCCGCGACCGAGCCGTCGCCACCTGCCGCCACCACGATGCGGAACCCGTCGCGGACGGCACGAGCGGCCTCATCCGCCGGATCGCCAGAGAAGGGGCGCAGCTCGGCCCTTGGGCCAAAGACCGCCATGGCCCGGTCCACTGCGCCGGGATTGCGCAGCGACGTCCCGGATCGGGGGTTGGCGAGCACGCAGATATCCGGTCGGTTTTCTGGCATGTGCCCCCCTGGTTCAGAGGGGACTTAGGTGCGCAGGCCGGTTTCTTCCAGAAGGCCCATGCGCTTGGCCTCGTAATAATAGCCCTTGGCGTACCACATCACGGCGCGGTCTTCGGACCCGCCCGAGACCATCCAGGCGCCGCGCAGGTAGCGGCCCGCATACATCAGGTTCGTCTCGGCATCGAGGAGGCCCTCGGGCGGCCCTTCGTAGCCCATGGTGCGGGCCGTCTGCGGCAGGATTTGCATCAGGCCGTAATAGGGGCCGTTCCGCGCGCCCGGGTTGTAGTCGCTTTCGCGCTGGATGACCCGGTGGAGGAGGCTTTCGGGAATGTCGTGGATGGCGGCATATTTGCGGATCAGTGCGCGCATCTCGGGCGTTTCGCCGGGGTGCAGGTCGGACGACGAAACCGCGACAGGGGCCGCGCGGCGGCCGCAGGCGGCGACCAGGGCCAGGGCCGGGGCAAGGACCAGGACGCGACGGGACAGGGTCATTGGCAGACTCCGCTTGGGGAAAGCTCACTTGGGGTTGTGGCCTGATAGCGGGGAGACAGGGGGACTGACAACCCTTGCACCGTGGGGATGGGCAGCAACTGGCCGGCTTCTGCCCGGTAAATCGTCATTCCCATGTTACCCGGCCTTGGCAGAACGCTTGTGGACAAGTGCTGGTCACACTCAGTTGCTTGGGGGTTGCCATGTGCGGAACGCCAGATATAGTTCGGTCAACGGGGCGGGACTCCCCGCCCTGTGGCCGAGCGGTTGACGGGCGAAGGGCGGAGTCTTTGACGTGATGGACGGCGATTTCAGAACCCAGTTTGTGCGCGATCCTGCCGCGCTGAAGCACTATCCGGCGCTGGTGCTGAATGCCGACTATCGTCCGCTGTCCTACTACCCGCTGTCGCTCTGGCCCTGGCAAGAGGCGATCAAGGCGGCGTTCCTCGACCGGGTGCAGATCGTCGCCGAATATGACGCGGTGGTCCACAGTCAGCGGCAAGAGTTCAGGATACCCAGTGTGGTCGTTCTGAAAGAGTTCGTCCGACCCCAGAAGCGCGTGGCATTCACGCGCTTCAATCTTTTTCTGCGGGACGAATTCTGCTGCCAGTATTGCGGGGCGAGGGGGGACCTGACCTTTGACCACGTCTTGCCGCGGTCGAAAGGCGGGATCACCAGCTGGGAGAACGTCGTGGCGGCCTGTTCCCCTTGCAACCTGCGCAAGGGCAGCCGGACGCTGAAGCAGGCGGGGATGTACCTGAACCGACGGCCCATGGCGCCTTCGGCCGAGGAGATGCAGGCGCATGGCCGCCAGTTTCCGCCGAACCACCTGCACGAAAGCTGGATGGACTACCTTTATTGGGATGCCGAGCTGGAGGCGTAAGGCTGCTTGCGGTTTCGCACCGGACGACCTGGTGCTAGACATCGGGGTGGGTCAGCGGTAGAAGGCTGCCGTTAGCGCTAACAGCGCCTTCCTGGGAGACGGTCATGGTGTCGCGTGTCATTCCGGTCGATGTCTTCGATCTGGTGATCTTCGGGGGGACGGGCGACCTCGCGCGCCGGAAGATCCTGCCGGGGCTGTACCGGCGGTTCCTGGCCGGGCAGATGGTGGTGGAAAGCCGGATCATCGGGGCGGCACGGGCGGACCTGACGGATGAGAGCTTCCGCGTCCAAGTCCGCGAAGCGCTTGAGGAATTCGTGCCCAAGGCCCGACAGGACAAGGCGGTGATCGAGGCGTTCCTGGGCCGCATCCACTATGTCGCGATTGATGCGACAGGCACAAATGGATGGGCGGCCCTGAAAGGCCTGATGCGTGAGAATGTGGTCAGGGCGTTCTATTTCTCGGTCGCGCCCAGCCTCTTCGGCGACATCGCGCAGCGGCTGTCGGAACACGGGATCGCCGATGCCTGGAGCCGGATCGTGGTGGAAAAGCCCTTCGGGCGCGACCTGGCGAGTGCGAAAGCGCTGAACGCGGTGTTGGCGAAGCACTTCAACGAGGCTCAGATCTACCGGATCGACCATTACCTCGGAAAAGAGACGGTCCAGAACCTGATGGCGGTGCGGTTCGCCAACATCCTGTTCGAGCCGCTCTGGAAGGCCGAATACATCGACCACGTGCAGATCACGGTGGCCGAGACAGTGGGGGTCGACGGGCGGGGGGCCTATTACGACAAGTCGGGCGCGATGCGGGACATGGTGCAGAACCACCTGATGCAGCTTCTGTGCCTGATCGCGATGGAGCCTCCGTATCACTTCGACCCCGACGCTGTGCGCGATGAGAAGCTGAAGGTGATCCGCGCGCTGAAGCCGGTCCCGCCAGAGGACATCGTGCGCGGGCAGTATGGGGCGGGGAAGGGCGAGAAGGCTTATGTCGTCCACGCCGAGAACCCAGCGTCCAAGACGGAAAGCTACATCGCCTTGAAGGTGCAGATTTCCAACTGGCTCTGGCAGGGGGTGCCGTTCTACCTGCGCACCGGAAAACGCCTGCGGGCGCGGGCTAGTGAAATCGCGATCACCTTCAAGCAGCCGCCGCATGCGATCTTTGACGACGCGAGCGGCTGGCACGAGAACGTACTGGTCATCCGGTTGCAGCCCAATGAAGGCATGAACCTGATGGTGATGATCAAGGAACCGGGCCCCGGAGGCATGCGCCTGATGCAAGTGCCCCTGGACATGTCCTTCGCCGATGCGATCTCGGACGGCGAGGACGTACCGGACGCCTATGAACGCCTGATTATGGATGTGATCCGCGGCAACCAGACGCTCTTCATGCGCGGGGACGAGGTTGAGGCCGCCTGGGCCTGGTCCGACCCGATCATCCAGGGCTGGGAAGGCCGGGGCGACAAGCCGCAGACCTATGACCCGGGATCATCGGGCCCGGAAGATGCGCTTATGCTGATGCACCGCGACGGGCGGCGCTGGCGGGAGATTCGGGAATGAAGCTGGAGACTTACCCGGACCGGGAATTCCTGATGCTGGGGCTGGCGAATGTCATCGCCGGGCAGCTGGCGGACTTCCTGCGGCGGGAGGGGAAGGCGACGCTTTCGGTGCCGGGCGGGACGACGCCGGGGCCGATCTTCGACACCTTGTCTGGGGTGGACCTCGACTGGTCCAATGTGGCCGTGGTGCTGAACGACGAACGCTGGGTGCCGGAATCGAGCGAACGCTCAAATACGCGTCTGGTGCGAGAGCGGCTGATCCGGGGCCGGGCGGCACAGGCGCGGCTGGTTCCCTTGTATGCCCCCGCCGAGCAGCCGGAGGACATGCTAGCGGCGCTGGAAGATGGGCTGCGCCCGCATCTGCCGATCTCGGTCCTGCTGCTGGGGATGGGCGCAGACATGCATACCGCAAGCCTGTTCCCCGGCGCGGACCGGCTGGACGAGGCCTTGTCGCCCCATGCCCCGATCCTCTTGCCGATGCGGGCCGAGGCGGCGGGCGAGCCGCGGATCACCCTGACGGCGCCCGTCCTGCGCGGGGCGTTCAACATCCACATCCTGATCACCGGGCCAGAGAAACGCGCGGCGCTGGAGCGCGCGATGACCCTGACCCTGCAAGAGGCGCCAGTGCGCGCCGTTCTTGACAACGCAACCGTGCATTGGGCGGAATGACATGACGAAATGGGCTGATCTGCAGCGGCTTCACGACGTGAACAATGGCCGCCATATCCTTGATCTGTTTGATGAAAGCCGGGCGGGCGATTTCTCGGTCAAGTCGGACGGGATGCTGTTCGACTACTCGAAGACCAACATCGACGCAGCCACGCGGGCGGCGCTGGTGAAGCTTGCCGAGGTCTCGGGTGTGGCCGAAAAGCGCGCTGCGATGTTTTCAGGCCAGAAGATCAACGACACCGAGGGGCGTGCCGTCCTGCACGTGGCGCTGCGGGCCGGTGAGGCCGAGGTCATCACCGTCGACGGCAAGGACGTCTTGCCCGAGGTCCGGCGGATTCGGCAGGCTTGTGCAGCCTTTGCGCAGGATGTCCGGTCGGGCGCGTTCAAGGGCCAGGGCGGCAAGATCACTGATGTGGTGAACATCGGGATCGGCGGATCGGACCTGGGGCCTGCGATGGCCTATCTGGCGCTGGCCCCCTTTGCCGACGGGCCGCGTTGCCATTTCGTGTCGAATGTGGACGGGGCGCATATTCACGACGTGCTGCAAGGTCTTGATCCGGCGACGACTTTGGTGATCGTCGCCTCGAAGACATTCACAACCATCGAGACGATGACCAATGCCGACACCGCCAGGCGGTGGATGGGGGCGAAGGTTCAGAACCCAGCGGCGCAGTTTGCAGCCGTCAGTACGGCGGGAGACAGGACCGCCGCCTATGGCATTGATCCGGCGCGGGTTTTCGGGTTCGAGGATTGGGTCGGCGGGCGCTATTCGATGTGGGGGCCGATCGGCCTTGCCCTGATGATTGTCATCGGCCCCGAGGCGTTTGACCAGTTCCTCGCGGGTGGCCGAGCGATGGACCAGCACTTCCTGACCGCACATTTCCATCAGAACATGCCGGTGATGCTGGCCCTGGTCGGCATCTGGCACAACCAGATCTGCGGCCACGCAACGCGGGCGGTTCTGCCTTATGATCAAAGGCTTGCGCGGCTTCCGGCCTATCTCCAGCAGCTGGAGATGGAGAGTAACGGCAAGCGCGTGGCCATCGATGGGTCGGACCTGTCCACGAACTCCGGCCCCGTGGTCTGGGGCGAGCCGGGTACGAATGGCCAGCATGCGTTTTACCAGCTGATCCACCAGGGGACGCGGGTGGTTCCTTGCGAATTTCTCGTCGCGCGGCGGGGACATGAACCGGACCTTGCGCACCAGCATCTGCTCCTCGTCTCAAACTGCCTCGCGCAGGCCGAGGCGCTTTTGCGCGGGCGGTCGCTGGAGGAAGCCTGCGCGATCATGGCGAAGAAGGGCCTGACGGGCGCGGAGCTGGAACGCCAGGCTCGGCATCGGGTGTTCCCGGGGAACCGGCCTTCGACCGTCCTGGCCTATGGCCAGCTGACGCCTTTCGTGCTGGGCCAGATCGTTGCCCTCTATGAGCATCGGGTGTTCGTCGAAGGCGTGATCCTTGGCATCAATTCCTACGACCAGTGGGGCGTTGAACTGGGCAAGGAACTTGCCTTGGCGCTGCAGCCGGTGCTGGAGGGGAAGGCTGGGACCGGGGGGAAGGATGGCTCTACCGCAGCACTGGTTGGTTTCCTGAGGTCAGGCCCCTGAGATATTCTGCAGGACTGCTCTGTCGAATTTGGACTGCCATCTCGTGACTTCGCGTCCCGTCGATCAGACCGAGCCATTGGCGGTTCTCGCGGTTTCACTACAACAGGCGTCGCGCGAGGTTCTGCACAAACTGTTTCTCTCTCCACCATTTTCTCTGCCTGTGATAGAGTGCTAGCATCCGCATGCCGTCTAAAGAGGCCAGCCAAGAAAATGGCAGAAGCCGGAAGTGTCGTTTGTGTTTACGGGGCCCTTAGGTCGGGTACGACCATGTTGCGCCTCATGCTGGATGCCCATCCGCAGCTGTCTTGCCCGGGTGAGGCGGACTATTTTTTCGAGTATCTGACGGTCGGCAAGGATGGCTGGAAGCTTGACACCAAAGGCTTGCAAGGCAACTGGCTTTTCAAGCTGTCTGGCCTGAAGAGTGTCAGCGGCTCGGCGCGGGATCAGGTGATGTCACTGATCGAACAGTGGCGCCGAGGGCGAGACCGAACGGTGCTGATGGTGCACCGCGACCTGAGCCATGTGCTGGAGGTCCTTCCCGATGTTCCCGTGATACATATGGTGCGGGACCCGCGTGACGTCGCTTGTTCAAGCATCGGCATGGGTTGGGCTGGCAATTCCTATTACGGTCTGGGCCACTGGCTGAGCACGGAAGACAGTTGGTCCGACGTTGCGCCTCGGCTGTCGCGGGATGGCCTGCTTGAGATCCGGTATGAGGATCTGGTGGCCAATCCCGAAGCCGAACTGACCAAGATATGCGCGTTCCTTGGCGTGTCCTTTGTGCCGGAGATGCTGTCCTACGACCGGAGTTCGACCTATTCCAAGCCCGATCCAAAGATGATGCAGCAGTGGCGCAGACGACTGAGCCCAAAGGAGATCGGGCTGCTGGAGGGGCGGCTCGGCGACCGGCTGCAGTCTCGTGGTTACGCGTCAAGCGGCCATCCGGCGATCCTGCCGGGTCCGGCGAAACGGACCGCGTTGAAATTGAACAACAAGATCGGAATCTGGCGTCGGCGGTTCCGGGATCACGGCGTCGTCGACCCGCTGGTTTTCTCGGTCGCGAACCGGCTGGGAATGCCACGCCTCGCGCGCGGCGCGCAGAGGCGGATCGAGGCCAAGATCATCGCGGGTCTCAAATAGGCCCGCGTGTGACCCTGGCCTCTGCCTGCAATGGCTTAGCGTAGCGCGACGGTGACGATCACTTCGACCTTGTAGTCGGGGGTGGCAAGTTTTGCCTCACCCGTGGCGCGGGCGGGGGTGTGGCCCTGCGGCACCCAGGTGTCATAGACCGAGTTCATCTCAGCAAAGGTCGACATGTCGGCGAGCCAGATCTGCACCATCAGGATGCGGGTCTTGTCTGTACCGGCCTTGGCCAGGATCGCGTCCACGGCGGCGAGCGCCTGCCGGGTCTGGTCGGCGACCGAGCCGCCGGGTTCTCCCAGTTGCCCTGCAACCCAGAGGATGCCGTTGTAGGCCACGGCCTCGGACATGCGGGGGCCGGTGCCGAAGCGGGTGATGTCGGTGTTCATGGGGTCTCTCCTGTTGCCGCCCGGGCGGCTGGTTAGCCGGTTCCGGGCCGGAACGGAAGTCAGTTCACGCGGACGCAGTTGAACTGGTCACCGGTCTGGCCGGAAACCCAGGTCAAACCCGTATCCGTCACCGCGCCCAGGGCCAGGACATAGCCGTTGCCAAAGCGAAGTGTGTAGTTCCTGCCGTTCTTCGCCACGTTCTGGATCGGGTAGGTGTTGGTCCCGTCGTTGTAGGTAGTGTTGGTGAAAGTTAAGGTCTCGACCCCGCAATCCCAGCTGCCGACGAAGGCATAGGGCTCGGTCGGGCCCGAGGGTTCGGAGACGCAGGCGGGCAGGGCGAGGAGAAGGGGCAGGGCGAGACAGCGAGGCGACATGGGCGGCTCCGACAAATGATGCGCCAAGGGTTATGCGCCGGGGGCCACGTGTCAATCGCCGTGAGGGGATGGAGCGGGTGAAGGGAATCGAACCCTCGTCGTAAGCTTGGGAAGCTTCTGCTCTACCATTGAGCTACACCCGCATGCGGCTGATTTAGCCAGTCTGCCGGGCGATGGCAAGGCGGCAAATCGGACGGGGGCGGCGATCAGGGGCGCATCAGGGCGGCAAGGCCGCGGGTCTGTGCCTCGCTGATCCGGTGGAGGTCGGCCATCGGCATGGCGTCATCCTTGACAAATTCGATGAACAACTGGTTCAGCGAATTGAAAACGATCTGCCCAAGGGCCCCGGCGTCAAGGTCGGGCCGGGTCAGCCCGCGCGCCTTCAGCGCAGCCAGCAGGTCGCGGACCTGGGCCGCCAGCATCGCATCGAGGTCGGTGTAGTGGCGCGAGAAGGGCGTGCCTGGCGCCTCGATGGAAATCGCCATGGCCCTGCGCCACATCTCTTTCGACAGGTAGTGCAGCGAGTGGTCGTAGTAGAGCCGGATCAGTCCGACCAGCGCCTCGGCCACGTCCTTCGGGGGGGCCGCAACCAGGGGGCGTCCGGCCTCGACGACTTCTTCCACCTCCATTGAGACGATGGCGAGGAGGAGGTCGCCCTTGGTGGAAAAATAGTTGTAGCAGGTTCCGGCCGAAACCTCCGCCGCTGCCGCAATGTCCTCGATCCGGACGGCGTCGTAGCCCTGGGCGCGGAACAGCGTCGAGGCCGCCTCTAGGATGCGGTGGGTGCGGTCGGCCTTCTGTCGTTCGCGCAAGCCGGTCATGCGGTTCCCAAACTGCCCGTTTTTTGATGTTGACTTTAAAAATGAACGAACTTCATTCTTTCCGCAAGCGCCTAACCAGAGGCCCCCAACACGGAGATGACGATGACCCGCACGCTGTCTGCTATTGCCCTGATCCTGACCGCCACGCCCGGGTTGGCGCAGGAGTTGAATGCACTTGTCTGGTGCGACCACACCGACCCGACGCTGATCGAGCCTTTCGAGGAAAAGTTCGGCGTCAAGGTGAACCTGAAGGAATATGAGGGCACGGCGGCGGGGCTAGCGATCCTGGAGCAGTCGCAGCCGGGCGACTGGGACGTGCTGGTGATCGACGCGGTGGACGTGAAGCGCGCGGTCGAGGGCGGGCATCTGGCCGAGCTTCCGGCCGACAAGCTGGCGACGGCGGATTTTTTCCCTGAACTGGTGATGGCCGAGAACAACACGGTCGACGGCAAGACCTACGCGGTGACGGAAAAATTCGGCTACAACACGATCAGCTATGACAAGACCAAGGTCGATCCGGCGGACATGGCGGACATGGCAGCGCTGACCAGTGGCAAGTATGACGGGCGGATCGGGATCTATGACTATTACCTTCCGGTCCTGGGACTCGTCGCGCTGGGGCAGGGGGTCAACACGGCGGATATCACGGCGGAGAACCTCGGGTCGCTGAAAGACCCGCTGATGGCGCTGCGGAAGGCATCGAAGCAGGTGTCGGACTTCGTCTCGGCCCAGACGGCGCTGGCGACGGGGGAAGTCGACATCGTCGTTGGCGGGGGTGAGTGGCTGACGGCGGTGCTGGCGGCAGAGAACCCGAACCTAGACTGGACGATCCCGAAGCAGGGCGGGCTGCGTTGGGCGCAGTCGATCGGGGTTGTTGCGGGGTCGACCCAGCCGGACCTGGCGCTGGAGTTCGTGAACTACATCACCTCGCCCGAGGGTCAGGCGCGGCTGGCGACCTCGGCCTGCTATTGGGGGATGCCGGCCAATGCCAAGGCGGGCGAAGCGCTGACGGCGGACCAGAAGGCGGTGCTGCGCTGGGACGAACAGCCCGAGTTCCTGAAGCGCGCGCAGCTGTACCCGATCCCGGATGCCGCGCTGGATACGGCGATGCAGGACCTGTGGACCGAGATGCTGGCGCAGTAGCGTGAGCCTGCAGGCGCGCGAGCGGCGGCTGGGCTGGGGCCTGCTGGCCCCGGCTTTGCTGTGGACGGCGGCCTTCTTCGTCCTGCCCTTCCTGGGCATGATCGCGCTGTCGTTCGCGCATATGGAGGGGCGCGAGATCGTCCGCGGCTTTGATCCAGGCAACTACGTGCGGGCGTTCACCGACCCGACGATGCTCGGGGCGCTGTGGAACAGCCTTGAGATCACGGTGGTGGTCACGGTGATCTCGGTCGTCCTGGCCTATCCGTTGGCCGCGATCATCGCGTTTCGGGTGCCTGCGCGCTGGCAGAGGCTGGCGCTGCTTCTGGCCGTGCTGCCGTTCTGGACGTCCTACGTGGTGCGGTCCTATTCCTGGCTTCTGGTCCTTGGGCAGAACGGGGTGGTGAACAAGGCGTTGCTGGGTCTGGGGCTTATAGCCGAGCCCCTGGAAATCGCCTCGACCCGCGCGGCCACGGTCATTGGCTTCGTGCATTTCTTCGTCATGCTCTTGACGCTGACGATCTATGCAAACCTGATCCAGCTGTCGCCGAACTACGCCCGCGCCGCGCAGGACCTCGGCGCAAGCCGCTGGCAGACCTTTGCGCATGTCATTCTGCCCCTGACCCTGCCGGGGGTGGTGACGGGGGCCTTCCTGACCTTTGTGCTCTGCATCGGCGATTACATCACGCCGCAGATCCTGGGTGGGAACACCGAGCTGACCTTGCCGCAGTTGATCATGCTGCAACTGGGGCGGAGCGGGAACTTCCCCTTGGCCTCGGCGCTGTCGGTGATGCTGATGGCGGTGGTGACGCTGGCCTATTTCGCCTGCGGTCGCTGGCTGCGGTTGGACCGGGTATAAGCCATGGGCGCGCTACGATTTTTCTGCGAAAAATCGGCGAGTTTTCGCAGAAAACTCGTGCTGCTTCCGGGGCGGGGAGGACCGGCGTGATGCGCGTCCTTTCGTGGGTCTACCTTGCGCTTGCCTATGCCTTTGTCTGCGTATTTCGCGCGATCGCGGGCGCTTGTTTCACGGCATCGCGGGCAGCCATTTCGCGGTCGCGGGCAGGCTGTTCGACGGCTTTATGGAGTCAGGCTTGAGGGCGG
>JBJTSJ010000344.1:0-10042 GCA_046076605.1 Tabrizicola sp. | reverse complement strand
GTACCTGGACGCGCTGGAGAAGGAGCAGCCGGATATCCTGGGGATGTCGGCACTTTTGACCACGACGATGCCCTACATGAAGGTCGTGATCGACACGATGAAGGAAAAGGGCCTGCGCGAGGATTACATCGTGCTGGTCGGTGGCGCGCCGCTGAACGAAGAGTTTGGCAAGGCCATCGGCGCCGACGCTTATTGCCGTGACGCCGCTGTGGCCGTGGAAACCGCCAAGGCCTGGGTCGCGCGGAAGCACAACCAGCTGAACGGCTGAGGCACGGGTCTGTGATTCGCGAGGGGCTTGTCATGTGCCCCTCGGAAGCGCAGATTGGATGTCAGGGAGACGCGCCTATGCCCTTGACCCATTTCCTTGGACTGATTGCCCTGGTAGCTGTGGCGGCCGGACTGACCATCTGGCTGGCGCTTTGGACCGGGGTCCCCTTCGCGGCGCTTGCCTTTGCGGCGCTGTCGGCCAGCGTGATACTGACCTTTACCCGGGTCAGCCGGTAAGGCTTCCCCATGGACGATCTGACCCTTTCCGAGACCGGGCTGCCGCCGGCGCATGGCGGGCGCATCCTGCTGGTCGCCTGCGGGGCCCTGGCGCATGAGATCCTGGCGCTGAAGGCCGCGAACGGCTGGGCGCACATGGACCTGCAGTGCCTGCCCGCCAAGCTGCACCTGTGGCCCGAGAAGATCATCCCGGCGGTGGAAGAGGCGGTTGCGGCGGCTGGTGGCTACGAGAAGGTCTTCGTCGTCTACGCCGATTGCGGGACTGGGGGGCTGCTCAAGGCGGCCTGCGACCGGCTGGGCGTCGAGATGGTCGAAGGCCCGCATTGCTATGCCTTCTTCGAGGGCAACGCGGCTTTTGCGGCGCGGTCCGAAACCGAGTTCACTGCCTTCTACCTGACCGATTTCCTGGTCCGGCAGTTCGATGCCTTTGTCTGGAAGCCGATGGGCCTGGACCGGCACCCCGAACTGCGGGACATGTATTTCGGCAATTATACCAAGCTGGTCTATCAGGCGCAGGTCGATGACCCGGCGCTGGATGCCAAGGCCGAGGACTGCGCGCGGCGGCTGGGGTTGGCCTATGAGCGGCGGTTCACCGGCTATGGCGATCTGGCGGTGACCCTGTCTAGGGTCGCCAGTTAGCCGGCGAAATCGGTGATCACGGCGACGCCGGGGGCGGTGGGGCCGTCGAAGGCTTTCAGTTCTTGCGTCGCTTGGCTGAGGGGGACGGTCCGGGCGACGATGGGGCTGACGTCGATGCGCCCGGTCTCGATCAGCGACAGGAGCGTCGGGTAGCGCCAGGCGGGCATGCCACGGGTGCCGAAGACCGACAGCTGGCGCATGTAGAGCGTGTTCATGTCGATCTGCATCTGCGCGGTGTGGCCCACGGGGAGGCCGACCTGGACGTGGCGGCCCAAGGGGCGCAGGCATTTCAAGGAGTTGTTGGCGGTGGCTTCGATGCCAAGGGCCTCGACACTGACATGGGCGCCGCCCTGGGTGAGGTCGACGATCTTGGCGGCGACATCGCCGTCGCGGGCGTCAAGGGCGGCTTCGGCACCTAGGGCGAGGGCGTGGGCCAGCTTTTCGGGGACGACATCGACCACGATGACCCGTGCGCCGAGGGCCCTGCCGATCAGGAGGCAGGAGAGGCCGATCCCGCCGGTGCCGTGGACGGCGAGCCATTCCCCGGCCTGCAGCGCGGCGCGCCCGGTCAGGGCGTGGAAGGCGGTGGTGACACGGCAGCCGAGACCCGCGGCCAGCGCTGGCGTCAGGCTCTCGGGCAGGCGGGTCAGGTTGTGGGCGTGGGGCACCGAGACGTATTCGGCATAGGCGCCACGGTCGCCGAAGCCCGGGACGCGCTGCGACCGGCAGGTGGTGGTCTGGCCTGAGCGGCATTCGGGGCAGTCGCCGCAGGCGAGGATGAAGGGGGCGATGACGCGGTCGCCCTTGCGCCATTTGGCCAGCGGTCCTGATTCGACCACTTCGCCGCAGTATTCGTGGCCGGGGATGTCGCCGGGTTTCACCTTGGGGTGTTCGCCGACCCAGCCGTGCCAGTCGCTGCGGCAGATGCCGCAGGCGAGGGTCTTCAGGACCACGCCGTCGGGTTCGCAGATGGGGTCGGCGACGGTTTCCAGGCTGAGGGGCTTGCGGTAGGCGCGAAGGACGGCGGCGCGCATTCAGGTTCCCTTGTAATGGTTCAGGCAGAAGACGCGGATGGCCGAGGCGAGGCCTTCGCCTCCGCGACGGGCGGCGTCGATTTCAGCGGCCAGCGCGTTGAGGGGGGTCTGTTTCTCGGCAGCGATGGCGCGGAAGGCGTCCCAGAATTCGGGCTCCAGCGAGACCGAGGTGCGGTGGCCGTGGAGGGTGAGGGAGTGCTTTGCGGGGCGGGTGGTCATGGGGGGACCGTAGCGCAACGGTCGGGCTGGGACAAAATCCTTCGAAGGATTTTGCAAAACTTTTCGAAAAGTTTTGCGCCCGGACGCGCTGTCAGTTCAGGACGTAGACCGGTTCGCGGTTGCAGAAGACGATGAATTGACCGGCGTTTTCGACCACGCGGAAGCCGCGACGACGGACTTCATGCAGGAAGCGGTCGCGTCCGATGAGACGTTCCACGTCGGCAACCTTTCGACGGACTGTTCCGCCTTCCGCCACGCTTTTGGCCGAGAACAGGTGGACGATCCACTTCTCTGGCGAGATCACTTCGGGCAGTTGGGTCATCGGTGCACCTCCTGCCCTCAACCCTGCCAAGACAGGGTTAACGGCAGGTTACTCCGTCTCGCGCTTGTGGCCGTCAAGCTCCCGCGCGGCTTTTTCGACGCGGGCCTTTTCCAGGTCACGCTCGGCCTTTGTCCGGCCATGCTTCGCGGCATTCGCGTCTGCCACGGAGCGGGCGGCCTTGCGGGCCGCCTGTTTTTTCGCGGTGCGAAGGTTGATGATTTCGGCCATCAGCCCCCCAAAATGCTCAGCCCTTCGGGCCGATCATGTCCTCGGGCCGGACGATCCGGTCAAAGGTCTCGCCGTCGACGAAGCCCAAGGCGATTGCTTCCTCACGAAGGGTCGTGCCGTTCTTGTGCGCGGTCTTCGCCACCTTGGTCGCGTTGTCGTAGCCGATGGTCGGGGCCAGCGCGGTGACCAGCATCAGCGATTCCTTCATCAGCTTCTCGATCCGGGGGATGTTGGCCCTGGTGCCGACCACCATGTTGTCGGTGAAGCTGACAGCGGCATCGCCCAGAAGCTGGATCGACTGCAGCACGTTGTAGGCCATCATCGGGTTGTAGACGTTCAGCTCGAAATGGCCCTGGCTGCCGGCAAAGCCGACGCCCGCGTCGTTGCCCATCACCTGGGCGCAGACCATGGTCAGTGCCTCGGCCTGGGTCGGGTTGACCTTGCCCGGCATGATCGAAGAGCCGGGTTCGTTTTCCGGCAGGATCAGCTCGCCCAGGCCTGAGCGGGGGCCGGAGCCGAGAAGCCGCAGGTCGTTGGCGATCTTGAAGAGCGAAGCGGCAATCGTCTTCAAGGCGCCCGAGAACATGACCATTGCGTCATGCGCGGCCAGCGCCTCGAACTTGTTCGGCGCGGTGACGAAGGGGAGGCCGGTGATCTCGGCGATGCGGGCGGCGACGCGGGTGTCCCAGCCGACGCGGGTGTTGAGGCCGGTGCCGACGGCGGTGCCGCCCTGGGCGAGTTCATAGATGTCGGGCAGGCACATCTCGACCCGTTCGATGCCCTTGCGGACCTGCATCGCATAGCCCGAGAATTCCTGGCCCAGGGTCAGCGGCGTCGCATCCTGGGTATGGGTGCGGCCGATCTTGATGATGTCCTTGAACTCCACCGCCTTGGCATCCAGTGCGGCGTGGAGCTTCTTCAGCCCGGGCAAGAGCACGTCGCGGGTGTGCATGCCGATAGCCACGTGCATCGCTGTCGGGAAGGTGTCGTTCGAGGACTGGCCCATGTTCACGTGGTCGTTCGGGTGCACGGGTTTCTTTGAGCCCTTGACGCCGCCCAGCATCTCGATCGCGCGGTTCGAAATGACCTCGTTCGCATTCATGGTCGACTGGGTGCCCGAGCCAGTCTGCCAGACAACCAGCGGGAAGTTGTCGTCGAACTTGCCCTCGATCACCTCAGCAGCGGCGGCGGCGATGGCCTGGCCCAGCTCGGGTGCGATATCGCCCTGGTCGATGTTGACCAGCGCGCAGGCCTTTTTGATCACGCCAAGCGCACGGATCACGGGGACCGGCTGGCGTTCCCAACCGATCGGGAAGTTGATGATCGAGCGCTGAGTCTGCGCGCCCCAGTACTTGTCGGCGGGCACTTCAAGCGGGCCAAAGCTGTCGGTCTCGGTCCGGGTGGCGGTCATGGCAAACTCCTCGCAAACTCTCGGGCCCCGCATAGCGCCGCGGATGCCCGAAATCAATCCGGCATGCAATGGTATACCGAAATCAGGCGCGGCGGAAGCGGTAGACGGTGGCCGGGGGCAGGTTGGCCCAGACCTTGTGGCCCTTGTTCACGGTCAACCCCAGTGCCGAGATCGTCTCGGGCGGCAAGGGCGGTCGGGGGCCGTAAGTGAACTGCACGTAGCGGCCCCGGGGCGCGAGGATCGCGAAGGCGGCCGAGACGATGCCTTTGCGCACGTCCTCGGGCATCGACAGAAGCGGCAAGCCCGAGATGACGGTGGAGACGCCTGCCGGCACCAGACGCGCGGCCTCTTGCGCGGGCAGCTGGTGGACCGTTACGCCGGGGAACTTCTGGCGCAGGTAGGTGACGAATTCCTCGTCCAGCTCGAACAGGGTGACGTTTTCCGGCGGCACGCCGCGCGCGAGGATCGCCTCGGTGAACCGCCCGGTGCCGGGGCCGAATTCGACCACGGGGCCGCTGGTCAGGCCAAGGCCCAAGGTCATCGCCCTGGCCAGGGTACGCGACGAAGGCGCAATCGCCGACACCTGCCGCGGGTTCTTAAGAAGCCTGCGGCGGAAAAGGGCGAGGTCACTCATCAGTGTTTGCGGAACTGGTCGAGCGAGACGATCTCGGCGTCCTGGCGGTGGGGTTCTTCCTCGACCTCGATGTCCTCTTCCTCTTCCTCGTCTTCCTCGTCCTGTTCCTGCGTCTCAAACCGCAGGCCGAATTCCACGGACGGATCGACGAAGGTGCGGAGCGCGTCGAACGGGATCACCATCGGCTCGGGGTTGTTGCCGAAGTTCAGGGTAATGCTGAAGCCTTCATCGGTGACGGCCAGGTTCTCGAACCAGTGCTGGATGACGACGGTCATCTCGGTCGGATAGCGTTCCTTCAACCAATCGGCCATCTGCACGTCGGGATGCTTGGTGTCGAAGGTGATGAAGAAGTGATGCGCGCCGGGCAGGCCGTGTTCGGCAACCTCGGTCAGGACCGACTGGATCAGGCCCCGCATCGCGCGGTGCATCAGGTTGCCGTAGTCGATGCTGCGTGCCATGGGCGCCGTCCTTTCACGGTTGGACTGCAGCATAGGCAATTCGAAGGCTAAGGGAAGGGGCGGAAGGGAGGGATGTGCAACACCCCCTAAACAAGCGTGGCCGCCGCCGAGAGAAGTGCTGAAAGCGCAAGCACTGCGGCCAGAGACCAGTGCCGCCAAAGCAGTGCCCAGGCAGAGAAAATCGCGATCGCCGCGGGCAGAAGGCGAAGACTTGCCGGATCGGGGACCAGGACCTGCAGCGGCCCAAGACTTGTCGGCGTCAGCGTGGCGAACAGGACGTGCAGCGCGAACCACAGCGAGAGATTCGCGATCACCCCCACTACCGCTGCCGTGATCGCGGCCAGTGCGCTGGACAGGCGGGGCATATGGGTCAGGCGGTCGATGAAGGGGCTGCCCGCGAAGATGAACAGGAAAGACGGGATGAAGGTCATCCACAGCGCGATGGCCGCCCCGGCCAGGCCCAGGGTCAAACCGCCGACCTGATGCCCGGCCATGAAGCCCACGAATTCGTTGACTAGAATCAGGGGCCCGGGCGTCGTTTCCGCCAGACCTAGGCCATCCATCATCTGGGCCAAGGTCAGCCAGCCTTTGTCCTCGACCACCTCTTGCGCCATCCAGGCGAGGACAGCGTAGGCCCCGCCAAAGGTCAGGACGGCGAGTTTCGAGAAGAACATGCCGATCTCGGCCAGGCGGCCGGGAGCGAGAAGGATCAGCGCGCCGAGAGGGGCAAGCCAGATCACCAGCCAGACGGCTGTGGCGCGCAGCGAACGGGCCAGCGCGGCGGGGGGCGGCGGGGCGCCGGGGTCACGCGCGACGGCGCGGGTGCGGAAGAACCCCCACAGCCCGGCGGCAAGGATGATCACCGGGAAGGGCAGTTTCAAAAGAAACAGGCCGACGAAGGCCGCGATGGCGATGGCATAGGCCTCGCGCGATTTCAGGGCGCGTTTCGAGACCCGGATCAGTGCCTCGATCACGATGGCGATGACGGCGGCCTGCACGCCGGTGAAGAGGGCCACCATGACCGGGACCTGACCGAAGGCGGCATAGATCAGCGACAGGGCCAGGACCACGACCGCGCCGGGCAGGACAAACAGCCCCCCGGCGATCAGGCCTCCCGTCACGCCGTGCATGCGCCAGCCGATCCAGGTGGCCAGCTGCATCGCCTCGGGGCCCGGCAGAAGCATGCAGAAGGACAGGGCGCGGAGGTAGTCGGCTTCTGCCACCCAGCGCTTTTCATCCAGGATGATCCGGTGCATCATCGCGATTTGCGCGGCGGGTCCGCCGAAGGACAGACAACCGATCCGGGCGAACGTGCGGGTCAGGTCGGACAGGGTCGGGGTCATCTGGTCGGTCATTCGGGGCGTCCTGTGGGCCAGTCGTGGCCTTCTTCGTGCCCATCGCGGGCCCAGCGGTAAAGCGCATCATACAGCGCGATCCCGGCCTCAAGCTGTTGCAGGTCATCGCGATACATTCGTGACAACCCGACCGACAGGGCCAGCAGACCGGCGGCGGGCGGGGCCAAGTCATGCCGGTCGGTGTCAGCGGCGCGGATCACCAGTGCCATGCGGTCCAGCGCCTCGGTATGCAGTCCGAAGTCATCGAGGAGGGCATCAAAGCTGCATCGGTGGCCGCGGTGGCTGAAGCGCACGCCCTCGATATCATAGGGGATGGCAGCGAAGCGGTCCGCGACATCGGCCACTTCGGACGGCGCCACGAAAAGAAAGCGGGCGGTCGGGTCGATGAAGCGGCGGATCAGCCAGGGGCAGGCGATGCGGTCGATCCTGGGCCGATGCCGGGTGACCCAGGGCGCGCCAGCCGGAGGCAGGACAGAGAGCGGGGTCATTGGAAGACCTGCGGCGTCCCAGGCCAGGATGCCGCCCTCCAGAACTTCGGCCTGCCATCCCATGGACCGAAGCCAGGCCGCAGCCCCTTCGGAGAGCTTGCGGCCCTTGGTGCAGACGACAATGGCCGAGCCCGGACCTTGCGGCAGCGTTGCAACTGCATTGTGCGCCAGGTGGCGCGCCGTGGGGATCAAACGCGGCAGTGCGGCGACGTCTTCGTCGGTGCGGACATCTAAAACCATGGGCGCGTCCGGGGTGCCGATCAGACGGAAGGCCTGGGCAGGGGTAATCTGGTTGAACTGGGGCATGGGGTGCATCCTTTGGCCAATGGGTCAGGGATGCGACGCTTGGGCCGGGGCCTCACGGGGTGGACGCGGACCCCATGGCGCTAAGGGTAAGGTGTCGGAGCCGGGCGGTCAAGGGTCAGCCGATAGGCTTCGTCAGCTCGCGCAGCAGCTTGAGGCGCAGGGTCTCGGCATAGTCCTGCAGGCCGCGGGCGGTGACGACAAAGCCGCCGGGGGTGATGATCCAGTTGCGGTAGTAGATGGTGATCGGGAAGGCGGGCCCCGGTTCCTCGATGGCGATGGCATTGATGATGAGGCCCGCGTCCAGCGCCTCGGCCCGAGCCCTCGCATCGGTGAAGCCCGCGTTTTCCTGCCCGTCGCCCGAGATGTCGATGACGTGGCGCTTGCAGTCGGGGACGGCGGCGAACTGGGCGGTGGCAAAGCGAAGTCCTTCGCCGACCGCGGTGTCCGAGCCGGAGAAGGCGCGGGGGATCTGGGCCGCGTGGGCGGCAAAACGGGTGACGTCGTCGGGGTCGAGCATCCGCTGCCAGGGCAGGACCACGGCCTGCTCGCGGGTGCCGGACCATTGGACCACGGCAAGGGCGACCTGATCCTTGACCAGGGCTTCGGCGACTTCGGGGTCGGCAAGGGCTGCGGCAAGGCCGTCGGTCTGCAGCCGGTAGTCGCCGCCGTCGATCGAGCCGGAAACGTCGATAGACAGGAGGAGCGCCGTTTCGCAGGAAAGGGCGGGCGGGGCGGTCAGGCAGACGAGAAGTGCTGCGCGGAGCATGGGGCAGGATGTGCCCAGGCTTGGGGTTCTGGCAAGCCACTCGTCATGCCCTTCGGTTCTCCTCGCTTTGGGTCAAGCGACGAGGAGACGAAGTCGAACGAGGAACTGCAAGGAAGGTGCAGGTTTCTGTTGCCAGGTACCTGCGAACCCCGCCTTACGGGGCTAACCGCAAGGACTTAGTTTTGGTCTTGCGAGCCGCTTACGCGGCCAGCGCCACCGGAGCACGGTTGTCGTTGGCAACTGTGATCATGGACCGATAACGGTGGTACCTCACCGAGCGAAAGCTGGCCTCTTTGGTCGTTCGTCGATCCTATTTCGGCCCCACACGCCCGCAACGAACGGGAGAGTCTGGTGGAGCCGCCGGGTACCGCCCCCGGGTCCGAGCCGATTATTACAGGTGCGTTTATCGCCATAGTCGGGGTTGCCCCCGACAGGGGTCAATATAAGGGGCGGGGGCGGGGGGGGCAAGGCGTGGGTATCCACGGTGAACAGATTTCCAAGGCGTTTGAAATCAATGGGTTGGTCGCGGGCCCTAACGATCCGATAGGGTTTGTGGCGGGTGTCGTGACGCGCTGGGCGCTGCCCGACAGGGCCAGCCTTGCATGCGCCCGACGGACAATCGTCCCTGTCGGGGAAAGAGGCTTGCCCGACCTTCAGCTGCACCGGCTGGCGCGGTGAGTGTGCGCTGTTGCCACTGCATTGCTTGCGATAAGGCAAGCGCACTGACGCGCCATTTGCGTACGGATGACGCTGATTGCCCATCAAGACACCCAATGCGCAGCCGAGTCGGCAGAAGGCGCATCTTCTTCGGCGGCGCATCTGCTGCCGGATGGAAAGGGGAGGAAAGATGGAGTTCGCGGGCAGGCATGCGACAGCCTATCCGGCAGTCTCTGCCTCGCTTGGGCGGCGAAGGCGGATGCGGCAAAGCGCAGATGAGAGCGCGACCGGGATTTCGGTCTGGCCAATCAGCAGAATTTCAGAAGTCCTTCAGGACTTCCACCCGGACCAGGCGCAGATTTCCTTCCTGAGTTTTCATGGTGTTTTGGCAAAAGAGGTTCATAGAACGATGAAGAATTTCAGAACGTTGCTCTCCTTTCTCCTTTTGGGCTCCGGAGTCTTCCCTTCCTCCGGAGCCGCTTTTTCCTGCCCGGACCTGGCGCTTGTCCTGGCGGTCGATGCCTCGGGCAGCATCAATGATCAGGATTTCGCCCTGCAACGGGCGGGATATGCGGCGGCCTTCACCGACGGGCAGGTGCTGGACGCGCTTGCCGGGGCGGGGGTGGTCGATGTGGCGGTGGTCTTCTGGGGGGATGAGGAGATGCCCCCGCAGGTCCTGCCCTGGCGACGGATCGACGACCCGGCAGATGCGGCGGGGCTGGCCGGTGACATCGCCGGGTTGGCGCGGCAGGTGACGGGGGACACGGGCATCGGGTCCGGCCTTTGGACGGCGCTGGACCTTCTGGAGTCAGGTCAGTCCTGCGCGGCGCGGCGGATCATCAACGTCTCGGGTGATGGCGTGGAATCGCGCGGGCCGCGTCCGCGCCGCCATGTTGCGCTGAGCGCGGCGCGAGAGCGGGCCGAGACGATGGGGGTCACGATCAACGGGCTGGCGATCACGGTCGAGGAGACGGGCCTGCAGGAGTGGTACCGCGCGCGTGTCATCACCGGTCCGGATGCC
>JBJTSJ010000343.1:0-4306 GCA_046076605.1 Tabrizicola sp. | reverse complement strand
GTGGGGCCTTCCTGACCGGCGACGCCTTCAACCTCTTCGTCTTCTTCGAGGTCCTCCTGATCGCCTCCTACGGCCTCATGATCCACGGCGGGGGAGAGGCCCGGACCCGCGCAGGCATCCAGTACATCGCCTTCAACCTCGTCGGCTCTTCGCTGTTCCTCTTTGCGCTGGCGCTCCTCTACGCGGTCATCGGCACGCTCAACATGGCCGACCTCGCGACGAAACTCCCGACCCTGCCCGAGGGCGACACCGCCCTTCTCCGCGTAGCCGCCGTGATGCTGATCCTCGTCTTCGCGATCAAGGGCGCGCTGGTGCCGCTGCAGTTCTGGCTGCCCGGCACCTACGCCAACGCGCCCGGTGTCGTCGCCGCCCTCTTCGCCGTGATGACCAAGATCGGCGCCTATGCCACCCTGCGGGTTGGCACCCTGATCTTCCCCGAAAGCCTCCCTGCCACCGGGGCCCTGCTGCATGACCTGATCCAGCCCGCGGCCCTCGTCACCCTCGTCGTGGGAGCGGTGGGTGTCCTCGGCGCCAAGACCCTGCCCCGCCTTGTGGCCTTCGCGTGCATCGCCTCGATGGGGACGGTCTTCCTTGCCATCTCGGCCTTCACGCCGCAGACGACCGCCGCCGCACTTTACTACATGCTGCACTCCACCCTCGCGACCGCCGCGCTGTTCCTGGTGGCCGACCTCGTCATCCGCCGCCGCGCGCATCCCCGGCTGACCGAGGCCGCGCCCCTGCCCCAATCCGGCCTGATCGCCGCACTTTACATGGCCGCCGCCGTGGCCATCGCGGGCATGCCGCCGCTTTCGGGCTTCATCGGCAAGCTTCTGATCCTCGATGCCTTCCGCGCCCAGGCCCCGCTGGTCTGGTCGGTGATCCTCGTATCCTCCTTCCTGATGATCCTCGGCCTCGCCCGCGCCGGGTCGCTGGTGTTCTGGAAAGGCAGCACCCCGGACCCCATACCAGAGGAACGCAAGCCCGAACCCCTGGCCTTCGCCGCGACCCTCGCCACGCTGGCGCTGCTTGCCGCCCTGACCATCCTTGCCGGCCCCATCACCGACTGGCTCACCGCCACCGCTGAAAGCCTCGCCGACCCCGCAGCCTACATCGCGGCCAACAAGCTGGGGGCCGGGCAATGAGACGCCTCTTCCCCCACCCCTACCTCACCCTGACCCTGGTGATCCTGTGGTTCCTTCTGGTGAACCAGTGGAAGCTCGGCTCCCTGGTCATGGCGCTGATCCTTGGCACTGTCATCCCGCTCCTCACCTCCGCCTGGTGGCCCGACCGGCCCCGAGTGAAACGCCCCTTCGGTCTTGCCGCCTACAGCCTTCTGGTCCTCTGGGACGTGATCGTCGCCAACTTCCAGGTCGCGCGCATTGTCCTCTTCATGCCCCGCGACAGGATCCAGTCGAACTGGGTCACCGTCCCCCTCGACCTCACTTCACCCGAGGCGGTCTCGCTGCTCGCAGGCACCATCACCATGACCCCCGGCACGCTGACCGCCGACATGTCCGCTTGTGGCCGCGCGCTTCTGGTCCATTCGCTGCACGCCCCTGACCCGGACGCTGTCCGCGACGACATCAAGGCGCGCTACGAATCCCGGCTGAAAAGGATTTTCGAATGATCCTGCCCTATGCCCTTGCCTTCTTTGTCGCCTGCATTGCGCTGGCCTTGGTCCTGAACCTCTGGCGGCTCTTCACCGCCCCCACGGTGACCGACCGCATCCTGACGCTGGACACCATGACCGTGAACGTCGTCGCCCTCGTCGTCGCCTACGGCATCTGGGCCGGCACCGGGCTTTACCTTGAGGTCGCGGTCCTCTTCGCCCTGACCGGCTTCGTCGGCACCGTCGCCTACTGCAAGTACCTGCTGCGGGGGAGCATCATCGAATGACCACCCTCCTCGACCTTGCCCTCAGCGCGATCCTGGTCGGAGGCGGCCTCTTCGCCTTCATCGGCTCCTACGGCCTTCTCCGCCTCCCCCGCCCGATGCAACGCCTGCATGCGCCGACCAAGGCCACCACCATCGGCGTCGGCGCGGCACTGCTCGTCTCGGCGCTCGACCTGCTGGGCCAGGGACAGATCAGCTGGCAAGAAGCGCTGATCACCCTCTTCCTCCTCCTCACCGCCCCGATCTCGGCCCTGTTCCTGGCCAAGACCCTGATCCTGCGCGATGAGGCCGACCCGAACCTGCCAGACAGCGGCACCGGCAAACCCTGGGCCACCCTCGCCCCGGAACGCCCCGACCCCTGAATTTGACCAACCGGTCAGAAATTCGCCCCCACGCCCCTTGCGCGGGGCCGCCCCCGCATGCCATCGTCGCCCGCATCCGGCACCATCGGGGAACCCCCATGAACACGCTGTCCCCGGCCCAGGCGGGCCTTCTGCCCCAGGTCACCCATGCCCGGAACCCCGGGATGGCCCTGGACCTCGACTGGGTCGCTTCCGTCCAGGCCAACACCTCCGCCATCGAACGCCGCGCCGCGACGTTGCCCGGTCGCCGCTCGGTGAAGAAAGAGTATCAGGCCGCCTGGCTCCTGAAAGCCATCTCCCTCATCGACCTGACCACCCTCAGCGGAGACGACACCGAGGGCCGCGTCCAGCGCCTCTGCGCCAAGGCCCGCCAGCCGGTGGCACCCTGGATGCTGGAGAAACTCGGCATGCCGGGCCTCACTGTCGGTGCCGTCTGCGTCTACCACGAGATGGTCGAACACGCCGTCCGCGCCCTGGAAGGCACCTCCATCCCGGTGGCGGCGGTTTCAACCGGCTTCCCGGCGGGCCTTTCCCCCTACAAACTCCGCATCGCAAAGATTGGCGAAAGCGTCAAAGCGGGCGCGAAAGAGATCGACATCGTCATCTCCCGCCGCCACGTCCTGACCCAGAACTGGCAGGCCCTTTATGACGAAATGCGCGATATGCGCGAAGCCTGCGGCGACGCCCACGTCAAGGCCATCCTCGCCACCGGCGAGCTTGGCACCCTCCGCAACGTCGCCCGCGCCTCCCTGGTCTGCATGATGGCCGGCGCCGATTTCATCAAGACCTCGACGGGGAAAGAGGCCGTCAACGCCACTCTCCCCGTCAGCCTCACCATGATCCGCGCCATCCGCGACTACCAGGACCGCACCGGCTTCAAGGTCGGCTACAAACCCGCAGGCGGCATCGCCAAAGCCAAGGACGCGCTCGTCTACCTCAGCCTCATGAAGGACGAACTCGGCCACCCCTGGCTCCAACCCGACCTCTTCCGCTTCGGCGCCTCCAGCCTTTTGGGAGACATCGAACGCCAGCTCGAACACCACCTCACCGGCCACTACTCCGCCGGCTTCCGCCACGCGATGGGCTGACCACATGCCCACGCACAAGCGCCTTTCTCTTCTCCAAATATCCCCGCCGGAGGCGCACGCCAGCCACAGGGCGCGCCCGCTCGAAGCAGAGGACCAAAGACCGTGACCATCAAGGAAATCTTCGACAGCATGGCCTACGGCCCCGCCCCCGAATCCGCGTCCGAGGCCCTCGCCTGGATCGCCAAACACAACGGCACCTTTGGCCACTTCATCGACGGCCAGTTCACCGCGCCGGGCGAGACTTTCACGACCCACAACCCCGCCACCGGCAAACCCCTCGCCCAGGTCACCCAAGGCACCGCTGACGACGTGACCCGCGCAGTGCAAGCCGCCAGCCGCGCGCAACCGAAATGGGCCGCCCTCCCCGCCTTCCGCCGGGCTGAGTACCTCTACGCCCTCGCCCGCCTGACGCAAAAACACTCCCGCCTCCTCGCCACGCTCGAAACCCTCGACAACGGCAAACCGATCCGCGAGAGCCGCGACATCGACATCCCCCTCGTCGCCCGCCACTTCTCCTACCACGCCGGCCTCGCCCAGCTCCTCCCCTCCGAACACCCCGACCTCACCGCCTTGGGAGTCTGCGGGGCCGTCATCCCCTGGAACTTCCCGCTTCTGATGCTCGCCTGGAAGGTCGCCCCGGCCCTTGCCGCCGGGAACACCGTGGTCCTCAAGCCCGCCGAATACACCCCCCTCACCGCCCTCCTCTTCGCCGAAATCTCCCGCGAAGCCGGGTTGCCAAAGGGAGTCCTCAACATCGTCACCGGCGACGGCACCACCGGAGCCGCCCTGACAGCCGCCGAAGTCGACAAAATCGCCTTCACCGGCTCCACCTCCGTTGGCAAACGCATCCGCGAGGCGACCGCCGGCACCGGCAAGGCCCTCACCTTGGAGCTTGGCGGCAAATCCCCCTACATCGTCTTCGACGACGCCGACCTCGATAGCGCCATCGAAGGCCTCGTCGAC
>JBJTSJ010000342.1:0-3757 GCA_046076605.1 Tabrizicola sp. | reverse complement strand
CGTTCCGGCCAGGGCCTGCATGTTCAGATCGTCTGACATCAGAAGCCCCTTGAACCCGATCACCTCGCGGATCACCCGGATCATGGTGGGCGACTGGGTCGCGGGCCGATCCGGGTCCAGTGCCGCAAAGACCAGATGCGCGGTCATTGCCATCGGCAGGTCGGCAAGGGCGCGGAAGGGCGCGAAATCAACTGCCTGCAGATCCTCCAGCGACACGTCGACCCGTGGCAGGTCATGGTGCGTGTCGACGTGGGACAGCCCGTGCCCAGGCATGTGCTTCATCACCGGAAAGACACCGCCCGCCATCAACCCGTCCGCCACCGCCCGCCCGATGCGCGCCACGCTGTCGGGATCGCGTCCATAGCAGCGGTTCATCAGGAAGGGATGCGTCTCGGGCCGCACCACATCCAGCGTCGGGATGCAGTCCGCGTCAATCCCGACCGCCGCCAGTTCCGTCGCGATCACCATCGCCCGCAGCCGCATCGTCCGCTCGGCCGCCTCCAGCGATCCGGCCCCGTCCACCGTATCCAGGGGGGGCGTCCATTCACGCCAATGGGGGCTGCGCAACCGCTGCACCCGACCGCCTTCCTGATCGACCAGGATCGGCGCGTCACGTCCGACCGCCGCGCGCAGATCACCAGTCAGCCGCCGCAGTTGCTCGGGGTCTTCGACATTCCGGGCGAACAGGATGAACCCGAAGGGATCGGCGTCACGGTAGAAGGCGCGCTCCTCCGGCAAGAGCCGAGGCCCGGCACAGCCGAAGATCGTCGCACCCGTTCCGACCGTCATTTGTGCGGCACCGGAATGCAGGTCCCACCCTGCGCGACGATGGCCGAGCAGAAGCGGCGCGCGTCGTCCTCGCCATCAAAGCCGTAGCCGCGCAGGCGATAGAAGATGCGCCCGCCGCTTTCGGCCGGCTGCACCACTAGGGACTTGTCGGCCATCAACTCGCCAAACCGGCCCTGCAGGACCGCCCAGGCAGCGCGGGCTTCATCGGCCGTGTCGAACGTGTCGAACTGCACGAGTCGTGTGCCGGGGGCAATCGACGCAGGATCAACCTCGTTTGCGTCCGGCAGGGTTGCCATTTCGGTAGGGGCCGCGGTCTCGGCCCGCACCCCCGGGCGCGCCTTCGGCCGGATCGAGGCAAGCATGGCGCCTTCCGGCACAGGCTCCTCGATCATCTCGATGGGCAGTTCGGCCAGTGGGTCCGGCTCGGTCGCCACGGGCACTTCGCCCAGCGCTTCGGCCAAGGCGGCATCGACCGCAACTTCCGTTGGATCAGCGCTTTCGGTCGGCGGGGTCGCGGCCAAAGCAAGATCGGGACCGGCAGACAAAAGTCCAGTCGGCGCGGAAGCCTCGGTCAGGTCCGGCGGCAGCGTCCCACCCAGGCCAGAGGTATCTTCGGCGGCAAGTTCCATCGGCCTTGGCGCCAAAACCAGTTTCTCCGGTGGCGGTGTGGCACTCCCGGCTTCGGCGACATCATTGACCGCGAGGCCCTGATGATCGGCGACCTCTCCGCCAGGATCAGAGGGGGCAATGCGCATCGGCCCTTCCATCGCCTGGATCACGGGCACGCCGTTCACATCGCGCACCGCCAGTTTGTAGCCCCAGACTGCAAGCCCGACCACCAGGGCGACCGAGGTCACTGCACCTGCAATGTTGACGGTGCGCTGGATCCGGGCTGCAGCCTGTACGTCGCGCACACCATGCCTGGGCATCGTGTCGTCATGGGAAAAGCCGCCGCCGAAGTCATAGTCCGCGTCCGCCATGTGCTGTCCCTGCTTGCGGGGCGGTTGGTCCACCCCTGCATTCATCACGCCTCAAGCCCGGGCGGGCGCTATTCGTCAGCGCATTTCCTCGACCGGGGTCACGCCAAGGATACCAAGGCCTGCGCAAATAACAACGCCCACGGCCCGCGCCAGGGCGATTTTTGCCGCAGAAATTGCGGTATCGCCTTGGATGAACCGCAAGCTGTCGTCGTCGTTGCCCTTGTTCCACAGCCCATGGAAGTCCGACGCAAGCTCGTAAAGGTAGAAGGCCACCCGGTGCGGCTCGTGCCCCTTGGCGGCGATTTCGACCAACCGCGGCCATTCGCCGAGCTTTCGGATGACCTCCAGCTCGGCCTCGTGGCCCAGATGCGCCAAGTGCGCCTGCGAAAGCGAGGCATCGCTCACGTTGAGCCCCGCATCCCGCGCTTTCCGCAGGATAGAGTTCACGCGCGCATTGGCGTATTGCACGTAAAAGACCGGGTTGTCCTTCGACTGTTCGGTCACCTTGTCAAAGTCGAAGTCTAGCGCCACGTCGTTCTTCCGCGTGAGCATAACGAAGCGGACGACATCCGGCCCCACCTCGTCGATCAGGTCGCGCAGCGTGACGAAGGTCCCCGCGCGCTTCGACATCTTGACGATCTGCCCGCCTTTCAGAAGCTTGACCAGCTGGATCAGCTTGATGTCGAGCGCCACCTTGTTCTCGGACAAGGCCGAGACGACAGCCTTCAGCCGTTTCACATACCCCGAATGGTCCGCCCCGAAGATATTGATCAGCTCATCAAACCCGCGCTGCACCTTGTTGAAGTGATAGGCGATATCCGGCGCGAAGTAAGTCCAGGACCCGTCCGACTTCTGCACCGGCCGGTCCTGGTCGTCGCCAAAGCTAGTCGACCGGAACAAAGTCTGCTCCCGCGGCTCCCAATCCTCGGGTGCCTTCCCCTTCGGCGGCTCCAGCACGCCCTGGTAGATCAGCCCCAGGCCCTTCAGCCGCTCAATCGCCGCCTCGATCTGGCCCGTGCCATACAGCGCCTTCTCCGACGAATAGACATCCATCGTCACGCCCAGCGCTGCCAGATCCTCCCGGATCATCGCCATCATCATGTCGGTGGCAAAGGTCCGGACTTCGGCCAGCCAATACTGCTCACCCTTGTCCAGCAAACTGTCGCCATACTTGGCCTTCAAGGCCTCGCCCACCGGGATCAGGTAGTCGCCAGGATAGAGCCCCTCGGCAATCTCCGGCGACAACCCATGCGCCTCGCGGTAGCGCTCATAGGCCGACCGGGCCAGCACATCGACCTGCCCGCCGCCATCGTTGATGTAGTATTCCCGCGTGACCGCATAGCCCGCGAAAGCCAGAAACGCCGCCAGCGCATCGCCGACGACGGCCCCGCGAGCATGCGCCACATGCATCGGCCCTGTCGGGTTCGCGCTCACGAACTCCACGTTCACCTTGCGCCCCGCACCAAGCGAGGACCGGCCATAGCCCGTCCCCTGCTCCAGCACCGCCCGCACCAGCCCTTGCCAGGCTGCAGGCTGAAGCCGCAGGTTCAGGAACCCCGGCCCCGCCACATCCGCCCCAGCCACCCGCGGGTCTTCCATCAGCTTGGCCGCCAGAAGATCGGCAATCGCCCGCGGCGCCATCCCCGCCGGTTTCGCCAGCACCATCGCCGCATTGGTCGCCATCTCGCCATGCCCCGCATCCCGCGGCGGCTCAACCGCGACAGCAGACAGGTCCAGCCCCGACGGCAGCGCCCCGGACGCCATCAGCGCCTGCAATTCGGCCACCACAAGCTCACGGATATCGGCGAACAGGTTCATTTGATCACATCCTCTGATGCCCTTGGCCATGCCAGAGGCCCGATCAGAGGTCAAGCATCAGCCCCGCCGCCACTCCTCCAGCGCCGCATTCTCCTCGGGCTCCGCCGCCTGCGCCACAAACGGAGACACCACCGCCCGGTTGCGGAAGTAATGCGTCTCCCGAGCGCCGA
>JBJTSJ010000341.1:0-3125 GCA_046076605.1 Tabrizicola sp. | reverse complement strand
CCTTGTTGAAGAAGGACTGCGCCTCGATGAAGGGCATGTAGATCCGCGTGGTATCAATGTCATAGCGCCCAGCGGTGAAGATGTAGACGACCTCATAGGCATTGATCCGGGGGGAGAACCCACCGCCAAGTGGGCTTCTGGGACCATCCGGCGAGATCAGCCGCACACGGTCGCCTACGGTTATGCCAAGTTCCCGCGCAATGCCCGAACCGACGGCGATGCCCTCGGGAAACCGCGCAAGATCGCCAATCGCGTTCGATCCTGCGCCGACCCTCGGGATCGCCGCAAAATCCTCGGGCAGCATGCCGTAAACCTCGGCCCCCGTCGTATCGTCACGATCCGCAACCATGACCTTGCCCTTGATCAAGGGCGCCGCCCGCGTCACCCCCGGAACCTTGGCAATCGCCGCCGCCATCGCCTCGGGCGCGGTAAAGCCGCGGATCAGCTGGCCGTTGTCGCCGACGACGCCCGACGAATAGACCGTCACATGCGCATTGGCCCCCAGGATCGTGTCAACGAATTCGGCCCGGAACCCGGCCCGCACCGCCAGCGTCAGGATCAGCGCAAAGACCGCCAGCGTGATCCCGATCAGCGAAATCCAGGTCATAACGCTGACCCCACCCTCGGCCCGCCGCGCGCGCAGATACCGCCAGGCGATCATGAATTCGAAGCCCGAGAAGGGGGTGGTGCTCTTTGCCATCTGCCTTTTGCCCGTCCGGGCCTTGTTGATTGCCCGGCAACCTGAGCGAGCCGGCCCGAAACGTCAAGGCACGCCCCCGTCATCGCGGATTTCCGCCCGTGTCGCGCAGGGGACCGGGAACTCGCCGACAGGTTGCGTTACCATGACGCCGCGGCACCTGTCATGACAACCACGGGCCGCGGCCAACAGATAACGAGGGACATCATGCGTATTGCATCAACCATTCTGGCGCTTGCCGCCACCGGCTTCCTGGCCGCCTGCACCAGCGAAGAGGCCTGTACCCAGGAAGTGGCGACGAAGAAGGCCACCGACCTGACCACCAAGATCCAGGAACTTGCCGCCTCCGACCCGGCCAAGCTGGCCGAGATGGCGCCGAAGGTGCAGGAGCTGGCGACCAAGGCCGCAGCGGGCGGCGATGATCTGGACGCCACCTGCAAGGCGCTGGACGAGATGATGGCCGAACTGTCGAAGTGACGCCCCCGGTCCGGGCCGCCGCCATGGCCCGGACCCGCCCCTCCCTGCACGAGACCGAACAAAGCCTTCCAAATTTCAAGAGTCTGTTATATAATCGATTCGTTACATAAGCGGATCGCTGACATGCCCGACCTCGACCAAAGCTTTGCCGCCCTTGCCGACCCTACCCGCCGGGCCATCCTTGCGCGCCTGGCAGATGGCGAGGCCACCGTCCAGGACCTGGCCCGCCCCTTCGCAATCAGCCAACCCGCGATCAGCCGCCACCTCAGGGTGCTGGAGGACGCTGGCCTGATCGAAACCCGCATCCAGGGCACCGCCCGCCCGCGTCGGCTGAATCCGGACGCAATGGCCCAGCTCTGGTACTGGCTCGGCCAATACCGTGCGCTGTGGGAGGCGCAGTTCCAGCGCCTCGATGCCGTCCTCGACAGCCTGCCAGACGAGTCCCCTTCGGAAAGGAAACGCTGATGTCCTTCACCCAGTCCCAGACCGTCCTCGACGGCGAAACCGACATCATCCTGCGCCGCGATTTCGCCCATCGGCCCGCCAAGGTCTGGCGCGCCCTGACCGAACCGGCGCTGATCCGCAAATGGCTCTCGCCTGACTTGACTGATTGCCGGATGGATGCCCGCCCCGGCGGCAGCTTCCACTACGCCTTCCCCGAGTTCTTCTTTTCCGGCCCAATCCTCGAAGTCGACCCGCCGCACAGAATGGTCCATGTGGAACACTTCAACGGTGACACGTCCCGTGGCCCCACAGTGACCACCACGCTCGCCGCCGAAGGCTTGGGCACCCGCATGACCGTGGTGCTGCGCTACCGCGATGCCGCCGCGCGGGCGACCGCCATCGAACAGGGCTTCACCGACGGCCTTGATCAGGTCTACGGCAGGATCGAGGACCTCGACTTCACGGGCTGACCCGCCGGCCTTCTCACCCTTGCTCTCCGGCAATCCGCCAGACCCGACCCTTGGCTTGCCCATTCCCAAATACTCCCGCCGGAGGCAACGCCGAGGTCTTGCGCGTCCTTCACGCGCAAGGCCGAGACAAAAGGCTCGCGCCGCAGGCGCTCAATATCGCAAGCGCTGGTCCCGGGACCGTCGGTTTCAGACCTTGGCATCGCCCGCGTAGGGTGGGCCGTTCTGCGCCAATCGGCGCAGGTTGACCCACCTTCCGCACAGGTTAAGAAACTCTTAACGCCCGCGGCCAAGTCTTTGAGTTCATTGGGCCCTCCGCGCTTGTCCGCCGTGGAAAGATCAGAAGTCGGTGGGCGCCCCACCCTCCTGCTTCCGCTTCGCCACGAACCGCTGCAGCTCTTCCAGGTGGTCCCCGTTCATCTCCGGCGCCTCGAACTCCGCCAGGATCTGCTTGTAGATCCGATGCGCCCGCTCCACCGTCCAGACTGACCCGTCCGCCTGCCAGGCCTCATAGTTCCGCCAGTCCGACACGAAGGGCTGGTAGAAGGCCTGCTGATAGCGGTCCTGGGTGTGCTGGATCCCGAAGTAATGCCCCCCCGCGCCGACCTCCTTGATCGCGTCGAACGCGAGGTCCTCGTCCCGCGTCGCGAAGGTCGCCTCTTCGAAATACCGCTGGATCATCTGCAGGACTTCGCAGTCCATGATGAACTTTTCAGGGGACGCGATCAGCCCGCCCTCCAGCCACCCCGCCGCGTGGTAGACCATGTTGGTCCGGCTCTGCACCGCCGACCAGAGGCTGTTCGACGTCTCCCACATCGCCTGCCCGTCCGGCACGTTCGCCGCGCAGACCCCGGACGCCCGCATCGGCACGCCATAGAACCGCACAAGCTGCCCCGTCATCTGCGTCGCCCGCATGTATTCCGGGGTCCCGAAGGCCGGGGCGCCGGACTTCATGTCGACGTTCGAGGTGAAGGTCCCGATCGCCACCGGACAGCCCGGCGCGATGTATTGGAGGATCGCCACCGCCGCCAAGGCCTCGG
>JBJTSJ010000340.1:0-3365 GCA_046076605.1 Tabrizicola sp. | reverse complement strand
AACAAGGAGGGCCGGGCGGACGAGATCGAGGTGATGGTCGAGACGCCGGATGCCATCGAAAGCTATGGCAATGCGATCCTGCAGGCGGCGGGACCGGTGGCGATGCTGTGGACCTGGAAGGACAGTTCGGGGGCCTTCCTGCGGGCCCTGGACATCGAGGACAACGTGATGTTCGTGATCCTGTCGGTCCTGGTCCTGATCGCGGCGATGAACATCGTGTCGGGGCTGATCATGCTGGTGAAGAACAAGGGCCGCGACATCGGCATCCTGCGTACGATGGGGCTGACCGAGGGGTCCGTCCTGCGCGTCTTCTTCATCTGCGGGGCGTTTACGGGCGTGATCGGCACCATCGCGGGGGTGGTGCTTGGCTGCCTGACAGCGCTGAACATCGACCAGATAATGTCGGCCATAAACTGGATCAACGGGGCCGAGGTCTGGGACCCGTCGATCCGCGGCATCTATTCGCTGCCGGCCAAGCTGCAGTTCGGCGACGTGATGTCGGCGGTGGCGCTGTCCTTGGGCCTTTCCTTCATCGTCACTTTCTTTCCGGCCCGGCGCGCGGCGCGGATGAACCCGGTCGAGGCGCTGCGCTATGAGTGAGATGCTGGCCCTGGAAGGCGTCGAAAAGGGCTATAACCGCGGCAAGCCGTCCGAGGTGATCGTGTTGCGCGGGGTGACGCTGTCGGTGGCCAGGGGCGAGGTGGTGGCGCTGGTCGCCCCGTCGGGCGCGGGGAAGTCGACGCTTCTTCACATCGCGGGGCTTCTGGACGTGGCGGACAGCGGCGTGGTGCGGCTCGATGGGCGCGAGATGGGCGGGCTGTCCGACCGTGCGCGGACCGAGGCGCGGCGGGACGAGGTGGGGTTCATCTATCAGTTCCACCACCTGCTGCCCGAGTTCAGCGCGCTGGAGAACGTTGTGATCCCGCAGCTTGCCAATGGTGTCCCGAAGGCCCAGGCCGAGGCGCAGGCGATGGAGCTTTTGGGCAAGGTGGGTGTCGCAAAGCGGGCCGATCACCGTCCGGCGGCCCTTTCAGGGGGCGAACAGCAGCGGGTGGCCTTCTGCCGGGCGCTGGCGAACCAGCCAAAGCTTCTGTTGGCTGATGAACCGACGGGGAACCTGGACCCCGCGACCTCGGACCAGGTGTTCGGCGTGCTGATGGACCTGGTGCGCGCGACGGGCCTGTCGGCCCTGATCGCCACACACAACCTTGAGCTTGCCGCGCGGATGGATCGGGTCGTTCGGCTGTCGGGCGGGCAAGTGACCTAGATCAAGGCAAAGGCTGCGCGTCCCCGGTCAACTGCAGAGACGGAGGACCGAACGATGCGCCACACCTGGATGATCCTGCCTGCCCTTCTGCTGGCGGCCTGTGTCGACAAGACGCCGGACGTGCCCACAGGGGCCGAGGACTTTGCCGATTTCTGTTCCTCGTGCCATGGCCTGGGCGGCAAGGGCGATGGGGATGCGGCAGCGCTGCTGGACCGCAAGCCTGCCGACCTGACCGGGCTGTCGGCGCGGAACAACGGGGTTTTCCCGGGGACGCGGGTGATGGCGAAGATCTGGGGCTATACCGGGGTGAAGCCGGGGCATGTCGCCGATGGCTCGCCCATGCCGGAATTCGGACCGCTCTTGCAGGGCGCCCTCGTGCCCTATGACGGGGGCGACGGGATCGCTACGCCGACGCCGGTGCGGCTGGTGCAGATCGCGGAACACCTGAAGAGGTTGCAAAGGTAGCCCGGCCTACAGCGCGGTCAGCCCTTCGGTCCGGTAGCCGTTGAAATCGAAGATCTCCCGCGCCGCGTTCAGCCGGTCGCCGGGGATCGCGCCCCGGTCAAGGATGAACCCGAAGCGGCCCGAGGGCGTGCCGATCGCCATCGTGCGATAGCCTGAGTCAACCCAAAGGATCCACCAGTCGTCACCAGCGACCGACAGGCGGCCGGGACCGGTTGGCACGGCAAGCCCCGAGACATCGCGCGCCACCCCGGCCAGGCAGAGCTGGCCCTCCAGCCGCAGTCCCTTGGCTTCGGGCGTGATCTTGACACCCCCTGCCCCGCACCTGGCGCCCTCGGGCTGGAAGGCGGCAACCTGACGCCAGGTCCCGGCGGCGCTGGCGGGCTGGAAGGCAGCGGCGGACCAGATCGGCGCATCGGCAGCGCGGAAGCCGGAGCTGGCCGGCGGTTTCGCAGCACAGGCGGCCAGCAACAAGGCAAACGCCAGGGTCAGTCGAGACACAGGGTCACCCGTGCGCCATTGTCCTGCAGGATGTCATTGCAGCCATACATCGGCTTGAACGGCGCGCAGGTGCCTGACCGCGCCAGGCAGACGCTGTCGCACTGGCTTTCCCGTTCGCAGCGCTTGCCCGCATCCTTGGTCTGGCGGACACAGGCGCGCTTTCCGCCATCGCCAACCTTGTACCACCTGCCACCCTTCTTTTCGCAGGCGAGCTGCATTTCCGACTTTGGAGTGACCGGCGTTTCGGCCAGATCGGGCTTGGGCGCGGGCTCGGCCCCAGTTTCAGCCCCAGGCCCAGCTGCAGTTTCGGGGCCAGTTTCGGCCCCACCCGCTGCCGCAGCCTCGGATGCGGCGGGATCTGCTGCAGGCATCTTTTCGGTCGGGGCAGCCTGTGGTGCGGCAGTGTCGGGTCCGGCCGGTTTCGCCGACGCATCCTTTGCGGGTTGCGCCCCGCCCGGCGCCTCGTCCAGCGCGGTGACCTCAATCTCGCTGCCGGCGACGGCATTCGGGGTCACGCCGTCCTTGGGTCCCGCCAGCCCCGACGGTCCGCCGGTCTGGCAGGCAGACAGCAGGGTTGCGGCACAAAGGGCCATAACGGCAAGGGACAGGCGCGGCATCGGGCACTCCGGTTCGGGGGGCTCTCCGGTTCGCGCACAGCAGTGCCTTGAACGCCTGCCCGCCGCAAGTCCCGTCAATAGGGCCAGGGGTGCTCCCGGTGGGTTTCCGCGATGTCCTCCAGCACCTCTGACGACAATGTGAGACCCGCCGCCCCGATATTGGTCTTCAGCTGCTCCATCGTCGTCGCCCCGATGATCGGAATCGTGGGGAAGGGCCGGGTGCGGCAGAAGGCAATGGCCATCTGGCAAGGATCAAGCCCATGCCGCGCGGCAACCCCCAGATAGGCCGCCACCGCCGGGAACACCCGGGCCGTCACCCGCCCGCTGAGATTGGGGTTCAGGCTGCGGCGTGAGCCTTCGGGGACCACGCCGCCCGCGTATTTCCCGGACAGAAGCCCCGTGGCCAGCGGTGAGAAGGCCAGAAGCGGCATGTCCTCGACCACGGATAGCTCGGCCCAGTCGGTGTCGAACTGGCGGCAAAGCAGGCTGTATTCGTTCTGGACCGCGGCCATGCGCGG
>JBJTSJ010000339.1:0-3954 GCA_046076605.1 Tabrizicola sp. | reverse complement strand
ATCGCGCAGCTTCATCGAAATGGCGAAGTACAACCCCGCCGGCCCCCCGCCCAGGCACAGAATCTTCATCACCGGGTGCTCCTTGCTGTTGGGTCAAGTCTGACACCAACCCGGATAATTTCAAGCTTAAAACTTTTAGGCTTGAATAATTCCCGGCTTCTTCCAAACTGCCGTCATGGAACATCTCGTTGAAACCCGGGAAACCGCATGGACGCGGCTGGTCATCACCCGGCCCGCTGCCCGCAACGCGCTGAACACCGCCCTTCTGGCCGACCTCGCCGCCACGCTGCAGCGGCTGGCCGACACACCCGGTTGCCGCGCCATCCTGCTGCATGGGGCCGAGGGCAACTTCGCCGCCGGGGCCGATATTGCCGAGATCGAGACGAAGTCCTCCAGTGACGCCACCACCGACCCCCGCAAGGCGTACTGGGCCGCCATCCGCGCATTTCCGAAGCCTCTGGTAGCCGCAGTCGAAGGCTTTGCCCTGGGCGGCGGGCTGGAGCTTGCGCTGATGGCCGACCTTCTGGTCGCAGGCCCGACCGCCCGGATGGGCCTGCCCGAAACCAACCTCGGCCTGATCCCCGGCGCGGGTGGCGGCCAGCGGCTGATGGCCCGCATCGGCCCCGCCCGCGCCGCCCGGATGGTCCTGACCGGGGAAGTCATCGACGCCCCCACTGCCTTCGCCTGGGGCCTCGCCTCTCACCTGGCTCAGAACGCCGTTGCCGAAGCCGCCACGCTGACCGCCAAACTCGCCGACCGCGCGCCCCTCGCGCTGATGGCCGCCAAGGCCGCCCTTGTCGCCGGGGCCGAATCCGCGCTGGCCCTAGCCCAGGAACGCCGGGCGTTCGAATCCCTCCTCGACACCGCCGACAAGGCCGAAGGCATCCGCGCCTTCCGCGAAAAACGCAAACCGGGGTTCACGGGGAAATGACCACCGTCGCCGTCATCGGCCTCGGCACCATGGGCCTCGGCATCGCCCAGGTCTTCGCCGCCGCCGGGTACAGCGTGCTGGCCACCGACAGCCACGAACCTGCCCGCGCGACCGCCCGCGACCGCCTCGCCGCCTCACTCGCCCCAAGGGTCGAGGCGGGCAAGCTCTCCCCCGAGGACCGCGACGCCCTCCTCTCCCGCGTCCAGATCGTCGACGGCCCCGAGGCCATGTGCCAAGCCACCCTCGCCATCGAGGCCGTCATCGAACAGCTCCCCGCCAAACAATCCCTCTTCGCCGCGCTCGAACAGGTGATGGCCCCGGACGCGATCCTCGCCACCAACACCTCCTCCCTTTCCGTCGCCGCCATGGCCGCGGGGCTGGAACACCCCGACCGCCTGATCGGCCTCCACTTCTTCAACCCCGCCCCGGCGATGAAACTGGTGGAACTCGTCGCACATCCCGGCACCGCACCCCAAGCGCTCGCCACCGCCCGCGCCCTGATGCAGCCCACGGCCAAGACCCTGATCGACTGCCCCGACCGCCCCGGCTTCATCGTCAACCGCTGCGCCCGCCCCTTCTATGGCCAGGCGCTGGCCCTTCTCGAAGAAGGCCGCACCCCGGGCGAGATTGACGCCGCCATGACCGCCGCAGGCTACCGCCTTGGCCCCTTCAGCCTGATCGACCTGATCGGCGCCGACATCAACCTTGCCGCGACCGAAGGCCTGTACCGCGCCATGGGCGGCCACCCGCGCTATCACGTGTTCGACGCCCTGCGCGCCCAGGTCGCCAGCGGCAATCTTGGTCGCAAGACCGGACGCGGCTTCGTCCACCCGGACCCCCTGCCCCCCGCCCCACAAGACGCCGCCGCCATCACCCTGCGCATCGAAGCCACTCTGGCCAACGAGGCCGCCTGGCTCCTGTCCGAAGGCGGCACCACCCGCGACGGCATCGACACCGCGCTGAAACTCGGCCTCAACCTCCCCCGCGGCCCCTTCGAATGCCTTCAGGCCCACGGCCCCGCGATGATCGCCGCCGAACTGGCCCGCCTGGAACAGGCCGCGCCGCCGCACCTCAAGACCCGCTATCTGCCACCCCCGGACGGACCCATCGCATGACCAACGACGTCTTCCTCTGCACCATGCGCCGCACGCCCGTCGGCCGATATGGCGGGGCCTTGGCCACCGTCCGCCCCGACGACATGGCCGCCCATGTCATCGACGGCCTTCTCGACCTGCACCCAGGCCTCTCCATCGACGAGGTCATCCTCGGCTGCGCCAACCAGGCGGGGGAAGACAACCGCAACGTCGCCCGCATGGCTGTCCTTCTGTCCCGCCTGCCCGACACCGTCCCCGCCCTGACCGTGAACCGCCTCTGCGCCTCGGGCATGGACGCGGTGATCGCCGGGGCCCGCGCCATCCGTGACGGCGCCGACCTCGTCATCGCGGGCGGCGTCGAAAGCATGACGCGCGCGCCCTTTGTCATGCCGAAATCCGAAACCGCCTTCGCCCGCCAGGCCGAGATTTACGACACCACCATCGGCTGGCGCTTCATCAACCAGCGCATCGCCAAGGCGCATGGCACCCATTCCATGCCCGAAACCGCAGAGAACGTGGCCGAGGACTTCGCCATCCTCCGCGCCGACCAGGACGCCTATGCGTTGCGGTCGCAGGAACGCTACGACGCCGACTGGCACCGCGCCGACATCCTGCTCGTGACCCTCCGCGCCCGCTCCGGTGAGACGGTCGTGGACCGCGACGAACACCCGCGCGCCACCTCGATGGACCGGCTGGCCGCGCTTCCCACCCCGTTCCGCACCCCGGGCACCGTGACCGCAGGCAATGCCGCCGGGGTGAACGACGGGGCCTGCGCCGTCCTCCTCGCCTCGGCCAAAGCCGTGCGTGACCACAAGCTCACCCCCCTCGCCCGGATCGGCCGCGCCGCCGCCGCCGGGGTCGCCCCCCGGATCATGGGCATCGGCCCCATCGCCGCCGTGGACCGCCTGGTCGCCCGTGGCGCGAAACCCCCGTCCGCGCAGGACATCATCGAGCTGAACGAAGCCTTCGCCGCCCAGGTCCTTGCCTGCACCCGCGCCTGGGGCCTCGACGACGCCGACCCGAAGGTCAATGCCAAGGGCGGCGGCATCAGCATGGGCCACCCCTTGGGCATGTCCGGCGCCCGCATCACCGCCACCGCCGCCCGCCGTCTGGCGGAAAGCGGAGGCCAATCCGCCCTCGCCACCCTCTGCGTCGGCGTCGGCCAGGGCGTCGCGGTCGAACTGCTCGCGGTCTAAGCGCGGGCGGCTGACCGGTGCGAAAATCCTTCGAAGGATTTTCCAAAACTTTTCGAAAAGTTTTGCCCCCGGCCGCACCCGTTCAGACCAGCGTCAACCGCACTCTCAGCCCGACCCCCAGGAACCCCACAACGCCAAACGCGTTGACACCCAGGCGCAAAGCCACACCTTTGCATCGGCGCCCCCGCACCGCCTGGACACCCCTATGGCCCGACCGCCCCTCCTGATCCCGCGACCCGAGGGGCTGTACTGCCCGGGCGGCGATTTCTTCATTGACCCCACCAGGCCCGTCCCCCGCGCGCTGATCACCCACGGCCATTCCGACCACGCCCGCCCCGGCCACGGCGCCGTCATGGCCACGCGCGAAACACTCGACATCATGGCAATCCGCTACGGCGAGGACTTCACCCAATCCCGCCAGCCCTACACCGAACCCACCCGCATCGGCGACGTGTCGGTCAGCTTCCACACGGCGGGCCAAGTCCTCGGCTCCGCGCAGATCGCGGTCGAAGGGCAGGGGCAAAGGATCGTCGTCTCCGGCGACTACGCCCGCATCCCCACGCCCACCTGCGCGCCCTTTGAACCCGTCCCCTGCGACATCTTCGTGACCGAGGCGACCTTCGCCCTACCCGTCTTCCGCCACCCCCCGCCGCAGGTGGAAATCGCGCGCCTCCTTGCAAGCGTCGATGCGAACCCCGAACGCTCCCACCTGATCGGAGCCTATGCCCTCGGC
>JBJTSJ010000338.1:0-16474 GCA_046076605.1 Tabrizicola sp. | reverse complement strand
GGCTCGGGCAAGTCGACGCTGGTGCGCTGCCTTGCGCGGCTTCTGGACATCACGGCAGGCACGGTCGAGGTCGAGGGGCGTGATATCGGCAAGCTGTCAGATGCCGAGCTGATCGAATTGCGCCGCAAGAAGATGGGCATGGTGTTCCAAAGCTTCGGCCTGCTTCCGCACCGCACGGCGCTGGAGAACGTGGCCTTCCCGCTGGAAATGCGTGGGCAGGACCGGCCTTCGCGCATCCAACGGGCGCGCGAGATGCTGGCCCTGGTGGGTCTGAAGGGCCGCGAGGGCTATTTCCCGCGCGAGTTGTCAGGCGGCCAGCAGCAGCGCGTGGGAATCGCGCGCAGCCTGGCGGTTGAGCCTGACATCTGGTTCCTGGACGAGCCCTTCAGCGCGCTTGACCCGCTGATCCGGCGCGAGATGCAGGACGAATTCCTGCGCCTGAAGGGGATGTTGGCCAAGACCATCGTCTTCATCACCCACGACTTCGACGAGGCTTTGCGCCTGGCCGACCGCATCGCCATCATGAAGGACGGCGCGGTCGAACAGATCGACACGCCTGACCGTATCGTCATGGCCCCGGCCACGCCCTATGTCGCCAAGTTCACCGAAAGCATCGACCGCGCGCGGGTGATCCATGCCGGTGCGCTTGCCCTGCCGGTCGAAGGCCGCACGGTCGACGGCGAGCCGCTTCCGGCGCATGAGACGCTCCACGCGCTGGCGCGCCGCATCGTCGTCGACAGTCGTCCGCTGATCCCGCTGGCGGACCAGGGCCGTATCGCCGGGCTTCTGGACCGGAAGGCCGCGCTCGACCTCATTCTTGGACCGGCGGCATGATGACGGCGACGCTTCCGAACCCTCCACTCCGGCTGGACCAGAAGCGCATCGCGACGGCGATCCTTCTGGCCGCGCTGGTGCTGGTTGTCTGCCGTGGCCTCCTGCCCGCCGGGCTGATCCGCCTGCCCGAAGGCATGGTCCTGCCATTCGCCGACTGGATCAACGCAATCTTCACCTTCGCCCAGGATGACCTGGGCCTGATGGCCTTCACCCGCGCTTTCTCGGACGTGGTGGAGTTCTGCCTGGATGTCACCGCGAACCTTCTCTACGGCAAGTCGCGCTGGCCGAACGTTGGGCCGATCCCCTGGGTGGTGATTGCCGCGACCGCCGGAATGGCGGGCTACGCACTGGGCGGCTGGCGGCTGGCGGCGCTCGGGGCCGGTACCTTCGTCTGGATCGCCGTCATGGGTCAGTGGAAATGGGCGATGGAGACCTTGTCGGTCATCGTCGTCGCCGTACCCTTCTCGGTCGCCTTCGGCCTACTGATGGGCATCCTCGCCTGGCGGTCACGGCTGGCCGAACGCATCCTGAACCCGATCCTGAACATCGCGCAATCGCTGCCGCATTTCGCCTACATGATCCCGGTCGTGGTCTTCATCGGCGTCGGCCCAAAGGCGGGGGCCATCGTCACGATCATCTTCTCGGTCCCGCCGATGATCCGGATGACGCTGGTCGGCCTGCGGGCAGTGTCCCCCGAGATCATCGAAAGCGGCAAGATGAGCGGCACCACGCGCTGGCAGCTGATGACCCGCGTCCGCCTTCCCGCCGCGAGGACCGAGATCCTGATCGGCGTGAACCAGGTCATCATGCAAAGCCTGGCGATGGTCGTGCTGGCCAGCTTCATCGGGATGCCGGGGTTAGGGCAGAAGCTGTTGCAACTCCTGCAGGCCCTGAAGATCGGGCTTTCGGTCGAGATCGGCATCACCATCGTCCTTCTGGCCATTGTGCTGGACCGAATGTCCAAGGCCTGGGCCATTAAGCAGCCCGAACATGTAGACGGCCCCTGGCTGCAACGCCATCGCCTCCTTGCAATCTGGCTGGGCTTGGTTGCCCTCGGCTTCCTCGCAGCCTTGGCGCATCCCTACTTCGCCGAAGTCGAACGCAAGCAAGCGCTGAGCATGGCCGCCCCTATCGACGCCGTGGTCGGCGGGTTCATCGACCTGATCGACCCGGTGACCGAATGGCTGCGCTGGTTCCTCATCACCTGGGTCCTGATCCCGCTGCGCGATGCCTTCCTGTGGCTGCCGACCTCGGCGGTCCTTCTGGCTCTGGTGGGGATCGGCTGGCGGATCGGGGGCTGGCGGTCGGCGCTCGTCTGCCTCGCCTTCGCGCTGCCCATCGCGCTGTCGGGCTGGTGGGACCGGGCGATGATCACCGCCTACACCGTCTTCGTTTCGGTCACCCTTGCAATATTGATCGGCGTCCCGCTGGGCCTTCTCGGCGCCGCGAACGAGACGCGGGCGCGGCGCTTCCTGCTGGTCTGCGATACGGCGCAGACCTTCCCCAGTTTCATCTACCTGATCCCCGTGGTGATGCTGTTCGGCGTGAACGACGTCGCCGTCGTGGCCGCCGTCATGGTTTTCGCGACCGTCCCCATCGTCCGCTACACGATCGAGGGCCTGCGCATGATCCCGCCCGAGATCGTGGAATCCGCGCAGATGTCCGGGGCCAGCAACGCGCAACTCCTCCGCCACGTGAAGCTGCCGCTGGCCGTCCCCACCCTGGTCGTCGGGGCCAACCAGTCGATCATGTTCGCGCTCTTCATGGTGATCATTGCAGCCTTCATCGGCACGCAGGACCTGGGCCAGGAAATGCAGCGCGCGCTGTCGTCGACGGATGTCGGCAAAGGTCTGGTCCTTGGATTTGCGGTCGCCTTCATGGGGCTGATGGCAGATCACCTGCTTCTGAAATGGGCCACAAGCCGTAACGCCTCGCTCGGATCAGGAAAACCATAGCGAGCTGACCATTTGCACGAAATCAGCCCGGTCTTTGCGCGGCCAAATGGGTCGGGCAATGTTCGCCACTGTCCAGCACCGGGATCATCCGCGACCAGATGGCAATGTTCTGATCGACGAAATCTTGCCCGACGATCCGGGCGGCAGCGGCACCGGCCTCTCCCTGCAGCCGGGCCAGCTCCTCCCGGGCGCGCAAGCGATACCAGTCATTGCGCGACACGGTGGTGGCGTTGACAAAGCCCGCTGCCGCCATCGCCTCACGGTACCGTGCGGGCGTCGCCATCCCGAAGTCCAGTCCTTCGGCCGCGATGTATTCTGCCATCAAGGGGCTGATCGCCTCGGTCCCGATCAGCCAGTCCGAGGCAAGGAACCATCCGCCCGGGCGCAGCACGCGGAAGACCTCGGACATCAGGGCGTGTTTGTCCGGGATATGGACAATACTGTCCTTGGAAAAGACGACATCGAATATGACAGGGGGAAACGGCAAGGGCCCGGGCGCGACCTTGACAAGGCCGATGCTCGCGCCCAGCCCCTCGCGCGCGACAAGGCTGCGGGCATGGGTCAGGACGGGGTCCTCAACGTCGATGCCGGTGACGAAGCCCGCGCCGTGATCGCGCACTAGAGAAATGTCGATCCCGCCCGCACCACAGCCGATGTCGAGGACGGCCTTGCCCTTCAGGCTATGGCTGCCAATGACCCGCGCCACCTCCTCGGGCCCCCCGGGCGAAAGGAAGCCTTCACCCCAGACCGCCTCGAGCATGGCGATCATGCGGGGAGGATAGTGGTCGTCACTCATTCCCGGTCCTCCCTTGGGTCATAGGTCATGCAGGCACAGGCGAGTTTGTGGCCGTCAGGATCGCGGACATAGGCCACGTAGAATTCGGGCGAATAGGCAGGCCGGGTGCCGGGCGGCCCTTCGTCACTGCCACCATGGGCCAGCGCTGCCACGTGGAAGGCCCGAACCTGCGCCGCAGTGATGGCGCGAAAGGTGACCATGGTCCCATTGCCATGGCTGGCGCGCTGCCCGTCAAAGGGTCGGCACAGCCACAGGCCGGTGCCGCTTGGCGTGCCTGCCGCAGGCCCCCAACCCGCCCAGCCCTGCGGTGCATCGGGCAGGCGCGACAGGCCAAGGACTGCCATCACCGGACCATAGAAGCCCTTGGCCCGGGAGAGGTCGTCCGTCCCAAGCGTGATGTCCAGAATGCCAGGCCCATGTGCCATCAGCCATACCTCGCCGGGTCGAGGGGGTGCGCGAACGTCAGTCGCCAATGGACCTTGGCCCGGCCACGAACGACGGATCGATAAGTCATGACCTGCAGCACGCTGTCACCAGTCAGGCGCACGCCACACCTCTTTCCCCTTGAAAAGCGTGACCAGCACCTGGGTTTGCGAGAGTTCGGCGGCGGGGTAGGCAAAGATGTCCCGATCCAGAATGATCAGGTCGGCCGAATAGCCCACCCGCAGCATGCCGGTGAAATGGTCCCGCCAGCAGGCGCGCGCGGCGCGGGTGGTGTAGCCCTCGACGCATTCCTCGATCATCAGGGCCTCTTCGGGAAGGAACGGCCCCAACGGGTTATCGTCCAGCCGCTTCTGGCGCGTGATCGCGGTTTCGATGATTTCGAACGGGTTCAGAGTCGAAACCGGCCAGTCCGAGGACAGGCAGAAATCCGCACCCTGATCCAGCAATTTGCGAAAGGCGTAGGTATCAGCCCGGCGCCTGGGCCCGATCATCGCCAGCGAAGGGTCTGAATAGGGCGGCTCAAGCCGCGCCCACAGTGGCTGGACATTGGCCGTCGCCAGGCCCTGCAGCCGGGCATAATCGCCCGGGTCCATGACCTGCAGATGGGCCAGCTGATGCTGCGCAGGCCAGAAACCATTGGCAGCACGCGCCGCCTCCAGCCCCTCGATCGCGCGGCGGGCGGCGGCATCGCCGATGACGTGAACATGAATCGCAAAGCGCGCGGCATCAAGCGCGGTCATCAGCGCGCGGGTCTGATCCGCCCCGAACATGCAGGGCGCATTGCCGCCCGTGGTATCGGCATAGGGGGCCAGCATCGCCGCCGTGCGGTTTTCGAACACGCCGTCCATGAAGAACTTGGCGGAATGGACGTGGAAATCCGGACCCGGATGCGCCGCGCGCAGGGCGGTCAGCCGGGCAACGGCCGTTTCCGGGGTATCGGCCTCGGTAACCAGCGCCGTGCCTGCCACGCGCAGGGTCAAGGCCGCCTCGGCGACACCGCGCGCATAGATCCGCGCCTCCATTGCGGTGATGCGGGCGTCAAGGACCCCGGTGATCCCGTGCTGGTTGGCATGCGCGCAGGCCGCCATTAGCCCTGCCATCCGGTGCTCATCCGTCAGATCGGGCAGGCGGCCCGTGACCACGGGGATCACCTCTTCATGCAGCATACCCGTCGCCCGGCCGCCCACATCGCGGACAACATGGCCGTTCGGTGGGTCGGCCATTGCCTGCACGCCCGCCATATCCAGAGCGCGGCTGTTCACGCAGGCATTGTGGAACGAGCTGTCATAGATCACCACCGGACGGTCGGACACCGCCCGGTCGATGACCGCAGCCGTCAGGTTGTGATCGCTAAAGACCCCGGCCTGCCAGCCCGAGCCCCAGACCACCGGCAGATCGGGATGGGTGGCCGCATGGGCGCGCAAGGCCTCGACCAGACCGGCCACGCTGTCGACGTCGTACAGGTAGGCCGCCGTCGCCATGTCGATCCCGCCGGACAGAAGGTGGATGTGGGCATCCTGAAACCCGGGCAGGACCAGCCGCCCGCCTGCGTCAATGCGCTGAGCCGCCTCGGGCGGCACGCCCTGCCCGATCGCCGCAATGCAACCATCGCGGATCAGCACCCAATCGGCATGGGGGGCACTGGCATCCATCGTGCGGATGCGGGCGTTGTGGATCAAGAGGTCAGGCAATTTCCGCTTCCTCCAAAGCCGCCCAGTCATCGGCCGGGATCACGTGGGCGATCTCGTTCACATCCTGCGTCCAGACGAAGAAGCACAGGAACGGCACAGCCCCGACCCGCGTCAGATGCGGCTGGTGTGCCGGGTTCCAGACCGGCTGATGCGCGGGCTTGATGGTCAGGGGTCGCCCGGTGCCAAACCGCCAGCCATGCGGGCCGGTCAGCGGGGCATAAAGCTCTGGCGCCGCGTGATGGTGATCGCGGTACAGCACGCCGGGCGCGATCAGGAACACCCCCAGCTCGAAATCCTCCCCGGCAAAGGGCGCATCGCCTCCGAAGATCGAGGCGAAGGCGTGCCCGTTCGGAAAGGCGTCACCGATCAGGGTGCGCGGATAAGAATCGTAGGTGACCCATTCCAGCTGCGGTGCCGCTGCGGCGATGGCGCTGGCCAGAGCCGGATGCGTTGCGGAAAGTTGGGCCAGCGCAACCGTCAGCCAGGTCGACAGGACGGCATTCGGGCGCGCGTTCACCACCCTTTCCGAACCCGGATCTGCGGGCAGGCCCGCCGTCACTTCGGCGGCGCCGGGATGATCCAGAGACAGCACGTACTCACGCGCCGCCAGATACAGCGTCCGGACCGGCGACTGGCCGACCGACGCGGGCGGAAGTGGCAGACCCCGGCTCGCAAGCTCGGCCAGCGGATCGCGGGCATCATGCGCGGCGGCAACGCGATAGACCTCCAGCACCTCGGCCGAGATCAGACCCTCGCGCCACAGCGCCATCGCCGCGCCGTACCGCACCCGGCCCGAGCCCTTGACGCACAGCGGTGCATGCAGGTGATCCAGAACATCAGTCATTGCTGCGGAAGGCCATGCGCTCATCGTTCAATCGCCGTTTCTCGGCCCGGTTCAGGATGATCCCCGCCGTGATGACCCCGGCCCCGACGGTCAGCACCATCAGGGTCGCCAGCGCATTGATGTCGGGGGTCACCCCCAGCTTGACCTTGGACCAGATCAACAGCGGCAGCGTGGTAGAGCCGGGCCCCGTGGTGAAGGCCGTGATGACCACGTCGTCCAGCGAGATCGTGAAGGCCAAGAGCCAGCCCGAGACGATGGCGGGCGCGATGACCGGCAAGGTGATGTCGAACATCACCTGCCAGGGACGGCTGCCCAGGTCCATCGCTGCCTCTTCGATCGTCCGGTCGGCTTGCAGCATCCGCGCGTTGACGATGGTGGTGACGAAGACCATGGAAAAGGTGATGTGGGCCAGCGTGATCGTGGTGAAGCCGCGCTGCCCGGGCCAGCCGATCCAGTCGGCCATCAGGATGAAGAAGATCAGCATCGAGATACCGGTGATCACCTCGGGCATGATCAGGGGCGCCGTCACCAGGCCCGAAAACAGCGTCCTGCCCCGGAACTTGGTGAACCGCGCCAGGGCTATCCCCGCCATGGTGCCAAGGATTGTCGCGATGGTGGCAGACACCAGCGCGATCTTCAGCGACAGGATCAGCGCTTCCCAGACCTTGTCGTTCGACAACAGCGACACGTACCACTTGGTCGAGAACCCACCCCAGACCGTCGCCAGCCGTGAAGCATTGAAGCTGTAGACGATCATCGACAGGATCGGGATGTAGAAGAAGGCAAAGCCAAAGCACATCACGGTGATCAGAAAGGTCGACCGCCGCTTCATTTCGAACCTTCGGCTTTGGCCTGATAGTGGCTGTAGATCATCGTCGGCACGACCATCAACAGGAGCAGCGCCACCGCAACCGCCGAGGCCATCGGCCAGTCCCGGGCCTGACCGAACTCATCCTGGATGATTTTGCCGATCATCGGCTGCGAGGCATTGCCGACCAGGGTCGGGATCACCAGTTCTCCCGCCGCCGGGATGAAGACCAGCATTCCGCCCGCGATGATGCCGGGGATCGACTGCGGCAGGGTGATGTCGCGGAAGACCTGCGACGGGCGCGAGCCGAGGTCCATCGCCGCTTCGTCCAGGGTCGGGTCCAGCCGTTCCAGGCTGGCGTACAGCGGCAGGATCATGAACGGCAGGTAGGTGTAGACCATCACCAGGACGACGGCAAAATTCGTGTTCATCATCGGGATCGACTTCACCGCCCAGTCGATCGGGACAAGGAAGTTCCAGGCGTCAGTCAAGAGGCTGTTGAACCAGCTGTTCTTGCCCATCAGCCCCATCCAGGCGTAGACCCGCAGCAGGAACGAGGTCCAGAACGGCAGGATCACCAGCATCAGCAGGATGTTGCGCCAGCTTTTCGACACCCGCGTCAGGCCCAGCGCCATCGGATACCCGATCAGCAGGCACAGGATCGCCGCAACCAGCGCATTGAAGACCGAGGTCAGGAAAGCCCTTACGTATAACGTGTCGGTCAGAACCCGGCTGAAGGGCTCCAGGTTGACCACGGGATGCTCGCCGCCAAAGGAAAACGGCGGGGCGGTCGGCGTGTTGGTCGCCACGCTCATCGCGACGACGATCAGGAACGGCAACAGGAACAGGACGACCAGCCAGACATAGGGCAGGCCGATCAGGATCATCACCCAGCCCTTGCGGTCGAACCAGCGGGACAGGCGGCTGTGCTGCATGGTCAGTCAACCAGCACGATGGCCGAGGCCAGATCGAAGGACACCCAGACCTCATCGTTCCAGTCCGCGACCCGCGTCGCCTCATCCCCGCGCCGGGCGTTCACGGCATGGGCCTGCACCAGCGCACCAGGCAGTTCGACGCGATAGAGGCTGTCCTTGCCGAAATAGGCCAGGTCCTTCACATGGCCCTGGAAGGCATTGGCCCGGTCTGGCCTGTCCTTCGACAGATGCACCTTTTCCGGCCGGACGGCCACGGTGACGGACTGCCCTTCCGTGACATGGGCCACATCATTGGCGAGAACCTCGCCGCCAACGGCAGGCACCGACAGGCGCAGCTGCGACCCTTGGCGCCCCAGGATCGTCGCCTCGAAGCTGTTGATCGACCCGATGAAGCCCGCGACGAAGCGGCTTTTCGGGAACTCGTAGATCTCGTTCGGGCTGCCCACCTGCTTGACCTGCCCCTTGTCCATCACCGCGATGCGGTCCGACAGGGTCATTGCCTCTTCCTGGTCATGGGTCACGACGATGAAGGTAACGCCGGTGCGTTCCTGGATCGACATCAGCTCGAACTGAGTGTGTTCCCGCAGCTTCTTGTCCAGCGCTGCCAGGGGTTCGTCCAGCAACAAGAGCTTCGGCTGGCGCGCCAGGGCCCGGGCCAGCGCCACCCGCTGACGCTGCCCACCGGAAATCTGGTGCGGCTTGCGGTGCGCGAAGGGTGTCAGCTGCACAAGGTCCAGCACCTCGGCCACGCGGTCGGCACGCTGGGCCTTGGTCATCGACTTCTCATGCTTCAGCCCGTAGCCCACATTGGCCTCGACCGTCATGTGCGGGAAGATCGCGTAGGACTGGAACATCATGTGGACCGGACGCTCCCACGGCGGCACGCCCGCCATGTCGCGACCGTCCAGGAAGATGCGCCCGACGGTCGGTTCTTCGAACCCCGCCAGCATGCGCAAGAGCGTGGTCTTGCCGCAGCCCGACCCCCCAAGCAGCGCAAAGATCTCGCCCTTGTCGACCGTCAGGCTGACGTCCTTCACCGCCTGGAAGTGACCGAAGGTCTTCGACACGCCCTCGATCCTGAGGAACGGCTCCCTCCCTGCTGCCTGCATGTGTCAGCCGCCAGTCTTGATCTCGGTCCAGGCGCGGTTCAGGTCTGTCTCCTGCTCGATCGTTTGCGGCAGCGGTGTGTAAAGCCGCGCGATGGCGGCGGCGTCCGGGTAGACCGCCGGATCGGCCAGGATTGCTGGATCGACAAACTCCTTCGAGGCCTTGTTGACATTGCCATAGCCGGTGAAGTTCGTGCAGCCCGCGATCACTTCGGGGCGCAGCAGGAAGTCGATGAACTTGTGTCCGTTGTCGACATTTGGCGCATCGGCCGGCATCGCCCAGACGTCGAACCAGGCCGGGGCGCCGGTTTTCGGGACGAAGTACCCAAGGTTCATCTCGATCCCGGCTTCGGCGGCCCGCGCCTTGGCCATGCCATAGTCGCCCGACCAGTTGTTTACCGCACACAACTCGCCATTGGGGATCGCCGTCAGGTAGTTCGCGTTGTCGAAGGTCGAGATGAACTCCCGCACCGGCTTGACCGCCTCGACCAGCTTGGCCCATTCCGCCGGACCCGCCTTGTTGGGGTCGACACCAAGATAGCTCAGGATCATGAAGCCGATGTCGTTCGGGCTGTCCAGCAAGGAAATGCCGCAGTCGGCAAGCGCTGCGGCATTTTCGGGCTTCATGATCAGATCAAGCGATTCAAGATCGGCGTCGGGCAGGCGTTCCTTCACCATGTCGATGTTGTAGGTCATCCCTACCGAGCCCCACATATACGGCACGCAGTAGTCATAGTTCGGGTCGTAGAGCGAAAAGACCTTCAGGATCTCCTGGTCAAGATTGCCCCAGCCGGTCAGCTTGGCACGGTCCAGTTTCTGTAGCACGCCCGCCTGGATGGACCGCGGCAGGCCCTGTCCGGAATGCAGCACCACATCATATCCGGTCGATCCGGCCAGAAGCTTGGCCTGCATCTCCTCGGCGCTGGCATACAGACCATAGACCACCTCGATCCCGGTCTCGGAAGTGAAATCCGCCAGCGTGGTCTCGCCGATATAGTCCGCCCAGTTGTAGACATTGACCGTGCCGGCTTGCGCCCAGGATGGCCGGACCCAGGGGGTCGCGAGCGTTGCGGTAGCACCGATCAGCGCCTGGCGGCGGTTCAGTTTCATGGCGTCTCTCCCCAGATGGTCATGATTGATTTTTCAGTCAGCTTATTCTCGCCCCATGACCTGACAAGTCATTTCTGCGTTCAAGGCGGCGATCCGGTCTTCTGGCGGCGCGTCGGTCAGGGTCAGGACTGGCAACAGGGCGCGCAGCCCATCGTGATGGCGGCGCAGGCCGTATTCCAGGTCCGACAGGTGAAACCCTTCGAAGGCCGAGCTTTTCATCGACTCGTTCGACCAGATCGACAGTTGCCGATCCTCGGCCGAGGTGTCGCGGTCGATCCGCATCGCAAGATAGCGCGCCAACCGCTGCTGCCGCGTCTCGTTCGGCCAGCGGTACATCCGACCGGTCAGCCGGGTCAGGCCCTCGGTCAGGGGCAAGTCCTGGTAGAACTGTGCGCCTTCCGGGGTGATCGCCAAGACCTGGTTCGGGAAGAGGCCGTAGTAGGTCCAGGACTTCTGCAGATGTGGGGGAAGCTCAGGACGGTCTGCCGAGGCCTTTACATAGTTCCGCACCGACCAGAGCCGCCCCGGCACGTCACCGAACCAGCCGATTGACATCGACAGTCCGTTCTCCAGATGGTGGTCGCGGTAGGTCCGACCGTAAAGCTCCTGCAAGCCCGGATGCGCAAGCGCGACGTGGTAGCCTTCATTGTCCACATCGCGGACCGATTTCCAGTTGACCGGCAGGTCGGTTGACCATTGCGGTGTCGCGACCGGCACCAGCCTCCCCAGCCCGTAGGCAGAAAAATCCGGTTCAAACGGGGCCAGAAGCGTCGCGATATCGGGTTGCGGTCCGGGGTGGAACCGCAGGAACAGGAAACCGTGAAAGCGCCCCAGCTCGATCGGCTTCAAGACGAAGTCCTCGCGCTTCATTTCGCCGAAACTCGCCGGCTGGGCCGCCCCGCGCAGGCTGCCGTCCAGACTGTAGACCCAGCCGTGGAACGGACAGACGATCGACCCCTTGCAATGGCCCTTGTCGCCGTCGACGACCCGCGCACCGCGATGGCGGCAGAGGTTATGAAAGGCGCGGACCTCTCCATCCTGGCCCCGCATGACGACCGCGCGTTCGCCAAGCAGATCAAAGCTCAGCCAGTCACCCGGGTTGGGGATGTCGCATTCGTGGCCCACGACCTGCCAATGGGTCAGGAACAGCCGCTCTCGTTCCAGCTGGAACAAGGCTTTCGAGTGATAGGCCCAGGCGGGTAGCCCCCGGCGATCCCAATCATTCGGAATCGGCAGGATGGCATAGGGAAGCTCGGTCATCTTGTGCTCTCCATTTCGGCCAGAACCCACTGCTGAAAGCGGTGGATCTCGTATTCCTCCGGCATCAGTCGCGCTGCCGTGAAGGCCGGCGACCGCATGCCGCGTTGGTTCATCTCGGACGCGGCACCATCCTGCTGCATCACGATCTTGGCAAAGGCCGCGACTTCTGCTGCGTCAAATCCGGGCTGGGCCAGGGTTTCCGGCGCAAAGTGCCACTCGGCGATCAGGCGGGTCGTCTCGGGGCCGGTGGGGACGATGCGCACCGACCGGACATAGTCGACATGGGCCACCACATAGGCCGAGGGCCAGAGCGTGACAAAGCTGTAGCCAGCCTTCCGCTCAGCTTCGGTCAGCCCGGGAAAGACCGGCCCACAAGGCTTGCCATCCAGGGTCCAGGTCCCCGCCCCCTCGCGCAGGTTCGGACGGACGGGATCATCGGGCGTCCAGCCCAGGGCCTCGGACTGGCCCATGATGCCTTTGCCGTAAAGCGGCACCATGTCGCACAGTTCCGGGTGGATGCCCGGACAGTGCAGGCATTCAGAATAGTTCTCCCAGAATGCCTTCCAATTGCAGGCGATGTCCGTCTGCCAATGATGGACAGTCTGCAGGCGATCCATCGGCCAGTTGTCCAGCGTTTCCAGCCCGACATCGGCCCAGATCGGGCCGGGATCGGGCGCAACGTTCAGGAACAGAAACCCGTTCCAGATCCGGGTCTGCACAGGTTTCAAGCCATGCGCGCTGCGGTCGAAATCCTCGGTCGGGACGGCATGGGCGGTTGACACCAGCCGCCCGTCATCCGCGGCAAAGGCAAAGGCGTGGTACGGGCAACGGATCAGCTTTCCGACCGGTTCTACTTCAGCGCGGCAAAGCTCGGACCCGCGATGCGGACAGGAATTGTGCCAGGCGGAAAGTTTTCCGTCGGCATCGCGCAGCACGATGACGCTTGCCGCCCCGACCGTGACCCGGCGCATCTTCCCCGCGGGGAAGTCCCCGGCGCGGCCGACCAGTGCCCATTGCCGGGCGAAGATCGTGGCCATCTCGCGGTCATACCAATCCCTGTCCATGTAAGCCGCGCGCGGCAGGCCTTCGGGACAATGGTCCAGGCGCGGCGACAGCGGATGGCGATCTTGGCTTCCCATCAGAACCTCCCAGGCGGTGTGGCGCGGCGGCGGTCGGGAAGGAAGAAGGGCCGGTCAACCACCCGGGCGCGCATCATCATCTTGGCATAGTGCAGCTCGCGCAGCGCATAGATTTCCGCCCAGAGGTCGACGCCTGCGGCGTGTTTCGTCAGAATCTGTGCCAGCGCGATGTTCTTCTTCAGGACGGGTGACCAGCAGGCCCCGGTGATGACGCCCACCTCGTGCTTTCGCGCATGATAAAGGATCGCCCCTTCGGCCGAGATGTTGCCGTCAATCTCAAGCCCGACGAAAGACCATTTCGTTCCCTCATGCTTTTGCTTCCGAAGGGCTGCCTTTCCGGTGAAATGGCCCTTCTCCCAGTCGATCAGCCAGCCTAGGCCCATTTCCAAGGGGCTTCTCAGCCGATCCTCACGCACGCAGACATCGGCGGGGGTAAAGTCGTAGCCGGTGATGATGAACCCGGCCTCCAGCCGCGCGATGTTCAGCGCCTCTGACCCGATCGGGCGCAGGCCGTGCAGCTGCCCTGCCTCGAACAGCAGGTCCCACAGCGTCAGCGCCAGGTCGGGGGTGGTCCAAAACTCGTAACCAAGATCGCCGGTAAACCCGGTGCGAGAGATTGTCAGGGTACCATTGCCCAGTGGGAAGTCGGCCATGCGGAAGGGTTTCAGCGCGTCGATGGCAAAGCCAGCCTTGCGCAGCACTTCGGCCGAGGTCGGACCCTGCAGCGAAAGGGCCGCAACCTCTTCGGTCTCCTCAGTGATTGTCACGTCAAAGCCGTGGGCGCTGTCCAGAAGCCAGGGCAGATGGCGTTCCTGACAGCAAAGCCGATAGCGATCCTGCGCCAGCCGGAACAGCGTGCCATCGTCCAGAAGATGCCCGGCATCGTTGACCCAGGCCGTATAGTGCACCCCGCCCACCGACAGCTTGGCCGCGTCGCGGAGGGTCAGGAGGTTCAGATAGTCTGCGGCGTCTGGCCCCTCGATCCGGTACTTTATCATCGGACACAGGTCATAAATCGTCGCGGCATTCCGGATCGCCGCATGCTCCATCGCCAGGTCTTCGTAGGTCAGAACCGTCGTGTAGCCGCCCCAGTTTCCCCAGGACCACAGCTTGTTCAGGGTCTCGGTCCGGGGGTGGAAGGGGGTCTTGAGAAGGGGCGTCTCGTAGTGGCGCAAAGCGGTCATCCGGCAACCTCCATCGCAAGCGCCGCATTCCACCCGGCAGAGCCAGAGACCCCGCCGCCCGGATGGCACCCCGCCGAAGCAAGCCAAAGGCCGGGGATCGGCCCCCGATACTGGGCGATGCCGGGCAGCGGGCGCAGGAACAGCATCTGCTCGACGCTAAGCTCCCCCGCATGCCACTGGCCCCCCGGCAGGCCGTAGCGGTCTTCGATGTCGTAGGGCATGAGAAGCTCCGCCCCTTCCACCAACGCGCCGATGCCGGGGGCGACGCTTTCCAGTTGCACCATGCAGGCAGCCAGCATCGCCTTCCCCGCTGCCTCGCGGTCGGCGGGGGCGTGGGGGGCGAATTGGGCGATGGCGCTCAGGCTGTGTGTAGGCCCGGGTTCATGGGCGGTCGGCAGCAGGATTTCCAGCGCCGGGCGGTCCGGCACGCGGCCATACTTCACCGGGTTGAAGGCGCGTTCGACGTCATGCTCCGAGCCCGCGACCAGCAACCGGTCCTTCGGGTTCGCGCCCTTGAAATCGGGCAAGGCCCGCAGGGTCAGCTCAAGCTTCGCCGCCCCGCCCCGCGCCTTCAGGTGCCGGGCGCGTGTGAAAAGGCCCGCATCCAGATGGCGCGGGCCAACCAGGCCCAGAAGCGTGGTCTTGGCCGCGACGGCGGAAACGACCCGGGGCGCACGGACCTCTTCGCCGGTGGCAAGGGCAACGCCCAAAGCCCGCTCACCCTCAACAATGATCCGGGCAACCGTGGCGGAAAGGCGCAGGGTCACCCCCGCTGCCTCAGCCGCCCGGCCCATCGCAGCCCCAAGGGCCGCCATTCCGCCTTTCGGCAGGCCCAACGCGCTCTGGACCCCGGCGGTCTGGCCGGAAAGCCGGACAAGCCAGGGCAGGACCGAGTTCGGCGACCGCGGGCCCAGCCAGCCGCCCATGGTGGCATCAAAGGCCAGCGCGCCCTTCAGCCGGGGATCGGTCAGTTCGTCGTCCAGAAGGTCGTGGACATTCGTCAGCAGGATGCGGCCCAACTCGCGGAAATCGGCGGCCCCCATCATCCGGGCCCGCAGTCCGATCGCAGCCAGCTTCAGCATCGGGTTGCCCGCATCCTTTGCAATCCTCGGCGGGGGCATCTGGTTCAAGGGTGAGAGGACCGCCGCAAACCGCAGAAGACGCGCCCGCAGGGCGGCCCAGGACTCGCGGTCGGTCTGCGACAGGTCGCCTCCCAGCCGTGCCCCGACCGAGCCTTCAAGGCGCAGATGGTTGCCGTCCGGCGACAGCGCGGTTGTCGCAAGGTTCGGCTCAAGCCAGGCCAGCCCATGGGCTGCAAGGTTCATGCCCGTCTCGACCCGGGGGTAGAGATTGTAGGACAGGTGTGAAAGCCCCGCCCCCCGCCGAAGCGGAGGCTTCCAGCACCAGAACCTTCGCACCCTTCGTCGCCAGCCTGTGCGCGGCGGCAAGACCGTTCGGACCCGCCCCTATGACGATCACGTCAAACGATGGCATAGGCGTCGCTCATATCTTTCGCGGGCAGCTTCATGTCGCGCAGGATTTCCGCCGCCGCGTTCCGGCCCGGCGCGCCCATCACGCCACCCCCCGGATGGGTGGACGACCCGCAGATCCACAGGTCGGGGATCGGGCTGCGATAGTTCGCATAGCCCGGCACCGGGCGGTTGAAGAACATCTGGTCGAAGGTCAGCTCACCCTGGAAGATGTTGCCCTCGGTCAGGCCGACCTCGGCTTCCAGCTCGCGCGGGGTGCGGACCTCGGCGTGCAGGACCAGCGACTTGAACCCCGGCGCATAGGCCTCGATCTGGTTCAGACAGGCGTCGCGGAACCCGTCACGATCGGCATCCGTCCAGTCCCGACCCTCGATCCTTGGGGGAGCGTACTGCACGAAACAGGACATGAAATGCTTGCCCGGCGGGGTCATCGTCGGGTCGATCATCGTGGGGATCATCACATCCTGGAACGGGCTGCGGCTGTAGTGGCCTGCCTTCCAGTCATCATAGGCGGCTTCCATCTTCTCGATGCTGTCGGTGAAGTGCAGATCGCCCTTGATGTTCGGCGCGCCTTCCGGAAGGGCGGTGAACTTCGGCACGCCATCCAGCGCGATGTTCAGCTTGCCCGATGATCCCCGCGTCTTGAACGCCCGCACCCGCTTCAGGAAATCACCTGGCAATTCCCTTTCGTCGACGTGGCGAAGGAAGGTCCGCCGCACATCCATGTTCGAGATCACCCGACGGGCGCGCAGCTCGTCGCCGTTGTCCAGCACCACCCCGACTGCTCGACCGTTCTTCACCAGGACCTGCGCGACCCCCGACCCGGTCCGCACCTCCCCGCCCGAGGCGCGCAAGGATGCCGTCAGCGCCTTGGTGAT
>JBJTSJ010000337.1:0-6452 GCA_046076605.1 Tabrizicola sp. | reverse complement strand
GGCATAAAGCGCCTCGCCCCCTGTCACCGCCAGGAAGATCGCCCCCAGCACCACGAATGCGACGCCGGGATGGTCAAGAAGGAAATCCACACCCCAGGCCGGATTCACGGAGGCCAGCACGAATGGACCTTCGGCGATATGTGCAAGGCCCAGCCCGCCCAAGGTCAGGAACCAGATCACGCAGATCGGCCCGAACAGCCGCGCGACGCTGGCCGTACCGCGCCGCTGCACCATGAACAGCGCGACCAGAATCCCCAGAGTCACCGGGATCACCAAGGGGGTCATCGACGGCAGCACCAGTTCCAGCCCCTCGACCGCCGACAGGACCGAGATCGCCGGCGTGATCGTCGCATCCCCCGCAAACAAGGCCGCCCCCGTCAAGGCCAGCAGCAGGATCGGCACCGACCGCTTGCCCGCCGCCAGCCGCACCAGAGTGTACAGGGACAGGATGCCCCCTTCGCCCCGGTTGTCGGCGCGCAGAAGGAAGAAGACATATTTGACCGTCACGATCAGGATCAGCGTCCAGATCAGCAGCGACAGGATACCCAGCACCTCGGGTGCGCCCGGGGTTGCGGCCCCGGTGGCCCGGATCGCCTCGCGGAAGGCATAGATCGGCGAAGTGCCGATATCGCCGTAGACCACCCCGATCGCCCCCAGGGTCAGCGCCGCGATCCCCTGTTTCTGGGTTTCGTCGGTGTGGATGTCATCGGCATCCTGCTCCGCCTTCAGATAGTCTGCGATGTCCAGGGCCTCTTCATCGAACAGAGGCAACGCGGGCTGGACGTCCCGCGGAATCGGGTCGTGGATCATGGCTCACCCTTGGGTGTGGCTCCGACGCTGGATTGTGAGGGTTGGAATGCGAATCCGGCAATCCGTCAGGTCGCCAACGGGCGAAGGGAGGGTCCGGTTCCCCCCTGGCAGGAGGGGTGCACGATGGCTCCGATGCCGTTACCGACTCAGACGTCGGCGATGGCGATGGTGATACGCCGATAACAGGCTCGTGACAATGCTGCAGTTGCACGGTCACGCCGCAGGCGGCGGGAAAGGATGCCAAAGGCCGGATGATGGATAAGGATTTCCAAACCTTACACGTCGGCGGCTTCCTGCTAAGCCTCTGGCATCCGCCGCTTCTGGAAGGCCCCGATGCCCCGCCCGACCCTTGCCTGCTGCCTCTCGCTTGCCCTCCTCGCCCTCGCCCCGACCCAGGCCCTGGCCTACTATCCCTGCAACGGGCCGGGCCCAGGTGAAATCCTGATCGGCGTCGACAACACCAACGGCGTGCAGACCCCGCTTTGCGCCCCGGACCCGAACTACGTCGAACCCGGCCCCAGCGGCTATTGGGTCGACCAGTATGCCACTCTTGCCTGGGGCACCGATCCGAACGGTGCGCCGACCTATTCCTGGTACATCAACGCCTCCAGCCAGGCCGAGGCCGACAATGGCGCGCTGGCCCAGTGCCAGGCTTCGGGCTTCCGCGATTGCCGGATCGCCATGGGCGTGACGAACGGCGCGATTGCCGTCGCCATCGACAACAGCGGCACCTTGCACACCGACTGGGGCGAGAATGCCCGACAGGCCAAGAAGAAGGCGCTGCGGTTCTGCAAGGGCCAGGGCGGCAAGGGCTGCAAGGTCGAGCAGGTCCTGGAAAGCCCCGCTGCCTGGGTCAGCTACTGACCGGGGTGGCAGGGACGGACGCGTCCGTGGCTTTCCCTTCCGCAAGTATCCCCGCCGGAGGCCCCGACGCCGCCACAAGGCACTGCCGCCAACCTACCGCGTCCCCTCTCCCCGCCGGGGGAGAGGGCAAGGGTGAGGGGGCGGTCGTCACCCCGACAGCGGCTTGACGAAGATCACCTTGTCGTCGCCCGCCTGATAGTAATCCCGGATGCGCGCCTCGGGCCGAAAGCCCAGCTTGGCGTAGAACTGCCGCTGCCCGGCGAACTCCGGCACGCCCGAGGTCTCGACCAGCAAAAGCCGCGCGCCCTTCGCCAGCACCGCCGCTTCGACCGCTGCGACAAGGCGACGACCAAGGCCCTGCTTCTGCCGCGCGGGACCAACCGCCAGCAGCAAGAGGTTCCAGGTGCCGTCCGTCAGCCGTTCGGGCGCGACATAGGCCAGGCCCAAGCCATCGGCAGCGATCAGCCAAAGCTCGTCCGCCCCCTCCAGGTGGGGCGCGGCCATGTCAGGCAGCATCTCGGGCGGGAACAGGTCCACCGCTGCGATCAGCGCCTCGGCGGCCGCAAGGTCATCCCGCCGCAACGGGCGGATGGTGTCGTCAGTCATGCTCTTATCCTTGATTGTCGAGTTGTGCCCGGACGGAAAGCCGCCCCAGCCGAGAGATGCGGTAAGGCCCGCCGCCTTCCGAGGCGATCAGCCGTTTGCGCCGCAGGCGTCGGAAGACGTCCAGCGTACAGTCGGCCAGGATCAGTCCGTCACGGGTCACACAGAGAATCTCGTCGATCTTGCTGCCGTTCCGCGCGTGGTCGATACGCCCGCCAAGGGCGAGAACGTGAAGGACCCGTTGTTCGGTCCGTGAGATGTTCATTTGGAAAAGTCCGAAGTCAGTCGCCATGCCAGACCTGACGCAGGCAATCGCACTGCGGCGGTCGTTCATGTCATCCCGTGCCAGCTTGTTTAAGCGGCGGATGACGTCAGCAGGCGGCTACAGTCTCGGACATAAGGCGCACTCCATGGGCCAGTTTGACCAGTGCGGGAGCCACCATAGCGGACCCAAATCCCTTAAGTAAGGGATTTGTCAATTTTCTTGCTCGGGAAGTTTGGGCCTGATGGTGGGATCCCAAACCTTTCCAAAAGCTTAAAAAGAGAATGCAAGTCATTGATTCCATTGGCGTCGCGGCATTTGTCCACCGTGGACACCTCGCGGATCACCCGGCCCGCAGCGCCTCGATCAGCCCCGCGATGTCGGCAGGAAGAGGGGACTGGAACTCCATCCTCTCCCCCGTCACCGGATGGTCGAACCCTAAGGTAGCCGCATGCAGCGCCTGCCGGGGAAAGCTGTTCCCGACCTCCGCCCCCGGCCCCAGCACCTTCTCCGACAGCCGCTTCTTGCCGCCATAGGTCTGGTCCCCGACCAGCCCATGCCCCGCATAGGCGAGGTGAACCCGGATCTGATGCGTCCGCCCGGTCTCCAGCCAGCAGTCGACCAGCGCCGCCTGACCTCCGAACCCCTCCACCACCCGCGCGCGGGTCACCGCGTGGCGGCCCTCCTCCCAGACCACTGCCTGCCGCTGCCGGTCAGTCTTGTGGCGGGCCAGATGGGTCGCGATCCGCAGGATGCCCCCCGCCTCGAAGCTGATTCCCCGCAGTCCCCGCAGCCGCGGGTCCGCCGAAGACGGCACCCCATGGACCACCGCCAGGTAATGCCGGGTGACCGAGTGATCCTCGAACTGCCGCGCCAGCCCATGATGCGCCCGGTCGGACTTCGCGACCACCAGAAGGCCCGAGGTATCCTTGTCGATCCGGTGCACGATCCCCGGCCGCCGCTCGCCCCCGATCCCCGACAGCGTGTCCCCGCAGTGGTGGAGAAGCGCGTTGACCAGCGTCCCGGAAGGCGAGCCCGGCGCGGGGTGGACGACCATCCCGGCGGGCTTGTCGATGACAATGAGATCGGCATCCTCCCAGACGACCGACAGGGGAATGTCCTCGGCCAGCGTCTCGACCTCTGCCACCGGGTCAAGCCGCAAGAGATAGATCTCACCTTCAGCAACCTTCGCCTTCGGATCGGTTACCGCCACCACATCCCGGCTGACCGCCCCTTCGGCGATCATCCGCATCAAGCGCGACCGCGACAGCGCAGCTTCCTCTGGCACGGCGGCGGCAAGCGCCTTATCAAGACGGGCGGGGGCGTCCTCACCGATGGTGACGGTCAGACTTCCGCCCGACATGGCGCCAAGACTTGCGACGGCGTCGTCGTCCTCGTAAGGCTCTTCCATGTCCGATCCCGTACCGCCTGCCATCGCCCCCGACACGCCGGAAGCCCCGTTGCCGCCCAGCCTGCGGCTTCTAAAGTGGCTGGTCATCATCCTGACCCTGACGATGATCGGAGGTGTCATAACCGTGGTCGGGCTGCTTGTCACCCGGATGCCCCAGGCCTTCAGTGCCACGGCCCCGACGCTGCCCGAAGGCCTGACCCTCCCCGAGGGCTCAAAGCCCGCCGCCATCACCTTCGGCACCGGCTGGATCGCCGTCGTCACCGCCGATGACCGCATCCTGATCTATGGCCGGAATGGCACCCTGCGGCAGGACCTGCGCATCACACCCGAAACCGGGCCTTGACCCGACAGGCAACGTTCGGGCTACAGTCGCGCCCAACGCTTGAACCCTTGATGTGACCGGGCCGATGCCACTTGCACCCAGACTTTCGAATGCGGAAGCAGAACGGGTGCGTGACGAGCTGGCAAGGCAGTACCGGATCATCCGGGCCGAGTTCATCCCGCGCATGTTCCTGGTCGCCGTAGCCTACGGCCTGTGTTCCCTTTACGCCTCGCCCCCACTGATGCTGGCGCTGTTCTGTGTGGAACTGGTCGGAGAGTTCGTGTCGCAACGCTTGCTGCGCGGCCTTGACCCCAGCCGGTTGCCGGGACGTTACCTGGTCTATCTGTTTTCCCTCGTGCCGATGGAAGCCGCGATCATCTCGGCCGCCGGGATGCTTTGGCTGCAGGATGACCCTTATGCCAAGGCCATCGCAGTCGGGATCGTCATGGGTGCGCTGTTGCACCTGACTTCGGTCCGCTCGATCCACCTGAAGCTCGGCCTGGTCGGGATGGCCACCCTGGCAACCGTTGTCGTGATCTTCAACACATACCACTGGCTGATGCTGGGCAACTGGGTCGGCCTTGGGGCATCGACTGCAACAGCGCTGGTTGCCTTTGGCTATGCGCTGACCGCAATGGTCTCGAACAACAGGCTGCACCGGGCCAGCGTGGAGGCGACCCTTGCCGCGCGGGCAGCGAATGTCGCGCAGGGGCGCTTCCTGGCGCAGATCAGCCACGAACTTCGCACGCCCCTGAACGCGGTCATCGGCCTGGGCGAGATCGAAGCCTCGACGGCAACCGGCCCGTCCCGGCAACGCCTGCGCACCATCGTCACCTCGGCCCGTGACCTGGCGGTGATGCTGGACGATGCGGTCGACTATTCAGCGTTGAATGAAGGACGGGTGGCAATCTCGCCGCGTCCAGTTGCCGTGCGGGCCGAACTGTCGGCCAACCTTCTGGTGTTTGATCTGCAAGCCCGCAACCACGGGCGCGAGCTTCAAGTCACGGTCGAGCGGGAGGTACCGACCTACCTGCTCATCGACAGCCAGCGGGTCCGGCAATGCCTTGGCAACCTGGTCGGCAATGCCTTGAAACACTCCTCGCGCGGGCCGGTGTCGGTGACGGTGCGCTATGCCAAGTCCAGACTGGTGATCGACGTCGCCGACCAGGGCAAGGGCATCCCGCCCGGCCTGCACGAACAGGTGTTCGAGCCGTTCTACCGCGGCTCCAGCGAAACGCCAGGCGTCGGACTTGGTCTGTCGATCAGCCGGGCGGTGGCGCGGCAGATGGGCGGCGATCTGGTGATCGTGCCTACCGCCCAGGGCGCAACTTTCCGCCTGACGGTCCTTGCTCCCGAAGCCGAAGCCGAGGGCCAAAGGGCCGGGTCCACCGACCTTCGGGACCGAACGATCCTGATCGTCGATGACATCGCCACGAACCGGCTGGTCGCAAGCCAGCTTCTGCTTGCCTCGGGCGCGCGGGTGATCGAGGCCGCCAGCGGACCCGAGGCGCTGCAACGCCTGGAACAGGGCGGTGTTGATGTCGTATTGCTGGACCTGATGATGCCGGGCATGGACGGGGCCGAGACCCTGCGCCGGATCCGTGCCGCCTATGGCAAGCGGGTGCCCGTGATCGCGATGACGGCCGATGTGCTTGCGGTCCGCCGCGACGACGAGCTGCGCACTTCGCTGGACGGGTTCCTTGCCAAGCCGATCCTGCCCGAGGCGCTGCGCGAAGCCCTAGGGCGCGTGTTTACCTGACACCGGGCAATGCCCGATAACGGCAGATCATGTCGGTTGCGGACATGACGCCCCGCCGTCGCGCGACGCAGGCTGATGCCGGGCGGCAATGGGGGTCCGGATGATTGGCGATCTTGGCGCGGCGGATGCAACGCAACTGGCCGACATGGTCGCCCGCCACGAGGTCACACCCACCGAGCTGCTGGATGCGGCCCTTGCTGCCGTCGGGGCGCGCAATCCGGCGCTGAACGCCGTGGTGCTGGTGCAAGAAGGCGTGGCGCGCAAGGCGATTGCCGACGGATTGCCTCCCGGGCCGTTTCGGGGCGTGCCGTTCCTTTTGAAGGACCTGGGCTGCGAGGCGCGGGACTTCCCCTCGCACAACGGCTCACGCCTGTTCGCGAACACGGTCTACCGGCGCGATTCGGCGATCTACGAACGGATC
>JBJTSJ010000336.1:0-4207 GCA_046076605.1 Tabrizicola sp. | reverse complement strand
AAAGGCCGCGTCATCGGCCTTCGCGCTGACATGGATGCGCTGCCGATCAAGGAACAGACCGGGCTGCCCTATGCCTCGACCGTGCCCGTCATGGCCGCAGGCGTGCATCTTGCCGGGCACGGTCGAGGCATAGGGCAGCCCGGTCTGTTCCTTGATCGGCAGCGCATCCATGTCAGCGCGAAGGCCGATGACGCGGCCTTTCGAGTCGCTGCGGCCCTTGATCACGGCGACGACCCCAGTGCGGCCGATGCCTTCAACGACCTCGTCACAACCGAAGGACCGGCAAAGCTCGGCGACCTTCGCGGCGGTCCGGTGGACGTCGAACAGAAGCTCTGGGTGCTGGTGGAAATCGCGGCGCCAGCCGGTGATCTCGGGCAGAAGCTCGGCGAAACGGTTCTTGGGCGGCATTTTGGTCTCCTTTGCGTGACAGGGTGAACCTGTCGGGGCAAAACGGCAAGCCCCGGCCCGAACCGGGTGACGCCGCGGCAGGCGTGGTCAGGAAAACCGGAACGTGATCAATGACCTGTTGCCGATGTCGCACGTTTTCGCCATATCGTCGCAAAATCGTCATGAACCCGGCTTGTTGCGGCCAAAGGCCCGCGCAATATGGGAAAAAGAGCCAACGAACGGAGCAGTCAGATGGCCACGAAACCCAGCCAGCCGCAGCAAGGCGGCGCCACGCAGCAAAGCCCGCAGCAGCAGGGCCAGCAGGCGGGCGGATCCACCCAGCAGGCCGGGCAACCGATCTTCCGGGACTGGGCGTCGATCTGATCTGATCCGCCCTTCCTTTGACTTGACATCACCGGGGTCAGCCGCGAGGCTGGCCCTGTTTTGTTCTTGTCCGGCCCTACCCGATGTCCGAACCCGTATCCGCCATCCCGAACCTTGGCCCCGCCTCGGAGATTGCCTTTGCGCGCGCCGGGATCACCACCGCCGAGGAAATCCGCGAGATGGGCGCGGACGAGGCGTACCGGCGGCTTCTGGACAGTGGCTCACGGCCGCATTTCATCGGCTACTATGTGCTGGTGATGGGATTGCAGGGCCGCCCGTGGAACGACTGCAAGGGCGAGGAGAAGAAGGCCCTGCGCAAGCGGTTCGACGCGCTGTGCGCGGGCTTCAACCGGTCCGACGCCAAGCTTCGCTCCGATCTTGAGCAGACGCTCAGCTTCCTGGGCGTGGTCGCGCGCGGCTAGCGTTCGGTTGGCAGGATGTGGTGCCCCCAGAGGGGCTCGAACCCCCGACCCCCTGATTACAAATCAGGTGCTCTACCAGCTGAGCTATAGAGGCACGTCCTGTCAGATACAGGCGCGGACCCTGCCTTGCAAGGGTTCAGTCCCGTTGGTCGCGCGCCAGGATCGCGACAGCGACGAGGCCCACTGCCATGACCAGAAGCGCGGCCGGGGCGGCCTCGGACAGCCGTTCCAAGCTGGCGAGTTCGAAGACGCGAGTGGAGAGCGTGTTGTAATCGAAGGGGCGCAGGAGGAGCGTTGCGGGCAGTTCCTTGACGCAATCGACGAAGACGACGACCAGCGCAGTCAGGACCGAGCCGCGGATCAAGGGCAGGTCGACGGAAATCAAGGTCCCCGAGGCGGACCGGCCGAGCGATCGGGCGGCCATCGACAGGTTGGGCGACACGCGGCCAATGGCGGCATCAATGGCACCTTGGGCAATGCCGAAGAAGCGGACGAGGTAGGCGAGTCCCAAGGCAAAAGCGGTGCCGGTGATCATCAGGCCGGGGTCCCAGCCGGTGAGCGCGAGGACTCCGTCGGCGAGGTGGTGGTCAAGCGCGGCAAGCGGCAGGAGCAGGCCGAGGGCCAGGACGGCGCCGGGGGCGGCATAGCCGATCAGAGTCAGGGGCAGAAGTGTCCGCGCGGCTTTTGATCCCTTCATCCGCAGCGCGTAGACCAGGAAGATCGCAGCGGCGACGGTCACCAGGGCGGCAAGGCCCCCTACGATAAGCGTGTTGGTGAAGGCCTCCAGAAGACCCGGGGCGAGCCATCCCTGCGGCGCGGCGGCGGCGTGGACCAGCATGACCGTGAGGGGCAGAAAAAAGCCGCCCGTCACCGGCACAAGGCAGAGAAGCGTCGGATACCAGCGCTTGCGGCCCGCGATATGCTGGGGTTCGACCGGTTGCGCGGCGCGGCCCAGGCGGTGGAATCGTGCGCCGCCGCGCCCTGCCCGCTCTAGCCCGACGAGAAGCAGGATCAGAAACAGGATCACGCAGGCGATCTGCGCGGCCCCCCCCGCATTTCCACCGTTGAGCCAGGTGGAGAAGACGCCGGTCGTCAGCGTCTGCACGCCGAAGTGGAGGACGGTACCGTAATCGGCGACGGTTTCCATCAGCGCAAGCGCAACCCCGGCAGCGATGGCGGGACGCGCCAAGGGCCAGCCGATGCGCAGGAACAGGCCCCAGGGGCCGCAGCCGAGCGCGCGTGCGACCTCATACGCGCGGCCGGATTGTTCGCGGTAGGCGGCGCGGGCCAGGAGGTAGACGTAGGGGTAGAGCGCGAAGGACAGGACCAGGATCGCGGCGGGAAGCGAGCGGATTTCCGGGAACCAGTAGTCGCGGGCCGAGGTCCAGCCGAATGTGGCGCGAAGGGCGGACTGGACGGGACCGGCGTAGTCGAGCACGTCGACCAGCGCATAGGCTCCGACAAAGGCCGGGATCGCCAACGGAAACAGCAGCGCATGGGCCAGCCAGTCGCGGCCGGGAAAGCGGTACTGGCTGATCAGCCAGGCCGAGCCGGTGCCCATCGCGGCGGTCAGGACTGCGACCCCGGCCATCAGCGTGAGCGTGGTGCCCAGATAGCGCGGCAGCACCGTGGCCATCAGGTGCGGCCAGATGTTTTCGGTCGGCGTCAGGGCCAGCCAGGCGATGGACAGGATCGGCGCCAGGACCACGGCGGCGATCACAACGGCGCCGATGGTCCAGGGATCCGGCACCAGTCGGAAGCGGCGGTAGCCAAGTTGAGAGAAACGGTCGGACATCCTGTTCCAGCGGTTACAGGAAAGCGGTTTAACTGTCCAGAAAAGCCCGTATAGTCGCGCCGTCGGGCGAGGAGAGCCCGCGCCGCAAAGTCAGGCCCGATGCGCATTGTCTATCACTTGGGTGCTCATTGCACCGACGACGACCGGCTGGTCCGGTGTCTGTTGAAGAACCGGGCCCTTCTGGCCGAACAGGGCATCGTGGTCCCGTCACCGACGCGCTATCGGAAACTCTTGCGCGACACGATCAGTCAGCTTCGTGGGGCGGCGGCCTCGGAAGAGACCGAGGCGTTGATCCTGGACCAGATCATGGACGAGGCTTCGGCCGACCGGCTGATCCTGTCCTGGACAGGCTTCCTGGGCTTTCCGGCCTATGCCATCAAGGACGGGCTTTACGCGCATGGCGGGGAAAAGCTGTGGGCCTTTACCCAGATCTTCCCCGACATCGAGGCAGAGTTCTGCCTGGCGATCCGCAATCCTGCGACCTATCTGCCGGACCTGCGAAAACGCTCCCTCCTGAAAGGGCACGAAGACCCTATCCAGGGGCTTGATCCCTTTAGCCTGCGCTGGTCGGAAGCGGTGCAGCAGATCCTTGACCATAGTCCGAACGTGCCGCTTACGGTGTGGTGCGACGAGGATACTCTGCTGATCTGGCCGGAAGTTCTGGCCGCCGTTTCCGGGCATGCGCCGGATACGGTGCTGCAGGACACCGATGAGCTTCTGGGGATACTTTTGACCGAGGCCGGGCTTGCCCGCTATCACGCCTATTGCCGCGAACACCCGCCGCAGTCGGTGTCGCACCGGCGACGTATCGTGACGGCATTTCTGGAAAAGTTTGGTCGTCCGGACCGGCTTGCCGACGAGATCGCCCTGCCCGGCTGGACCGACGAAGTTGTCGAGGAGCTGACCCAGGGCTATCTGGCCGATATCGAGCGGATCGCGCAGATGCCTGGGGTCAGGCTGATCGAGCCCTGATCAGCTCATCCCGAGGGCGGTCTTGTACAGTTCCAGCACCGCCTCTTCCTCGGCAATCTCGTCCGGCTTGCGCTTGCGCAGCGCGATCACTTTGCGCATCACCTTTGTGTCATAGCCGCGCCCCTTGGCCTCGGCCATCAGCTCTTTCTGCTGTTCGGTAACATCCTTCTTTTCCGACTCCAGCTGTTCGTAGCGCTCGATGAACTGGCGCAGCTCGTCAGCGGTGACGGCATAGGGATCGGTCGCA
>JBJTSJ010000335.1:0-2836 GCA_046076605.1 Tabrizicola sp. | reverse complement strand
GGCCAGCGCCTTGGTGATCGAGACGGGCTTCACGCCTTCGACCGGGATCATCTTCGACAGCTTGTCGACGTGGCCGTAGGACATTTGCAGCACGCGGCCCACGTCGCGGACGGCGGCTTTGGAGAGAAGGGCGCCGAAGGTGATGATCTGGGCGACCTTGTCGCGGCCGTATCTTTCCTGGACGTAGGTGATCACCTCTTCCCGGCGGTCCATGCAGAAGTCGATGTCGAAGTCCGGCATCGAGACGCGTTCTGGGTTCAGGAAGCGTTCGAAGAGGAGCGCATAGCGCAGGGGGTCGAGGTCGGTGATCGTGAGGGCGTATGCGACGAGGGAGCCCGCGCCCGAGCCCCGGCCCGGACCGACGGGAATGTTGTGGTCCTTGGCCCATTTGATGAAGTCGGCCACGATCAGGAAATAGCCGGGGAAGCCCATCTTCTCGATGATCGACAACTCGAAATCGAGGCGGGCCTGGTATTCTTCCGGCGTGGCGGAATGGGGGATGACCTTGAGCCGGGCTTGCAGGCCTTCGTTGGCCTGGCGGCGGAGTTCGTTCACCTCGTCATCGGCGAATTTGGGCAGGATCGGCTTGCGCTTTTGGGCCGCATAGGCGCAGCGTTTGGCGATTTCGATGGTGTTTTCCAAGGCCTCCGGCAGGTCGGCGAAGAGGGCGACCATCTCGGCTTCGGACTTGAAATAGTGCTGCGGGGTCAGGCGGCGGCGGGGCTGTTGCTGGTCGACATAGGCGCCTTCGGCGATGCAGATCAGGGCGTCGTGCGCCTCGTAGAGGTCGGCCTTGGGGAAGTAGACGTCATTGGTGGCGACGATGGGGAGGCCGAGTTCGTAGGCTAGGTCGATGGCGCCGCGTTCGGCGAGGGCTTCGGTTTCCGGAAGGGCACCGCCGGGGCCGGGGTGGCGTTGGAGTTCGACGTAGAGGCGGTTCGGGTAGATCTGCGCCAGGCGTTCAAGGAGGACGCGGGCCTTGGCCTGCTGGCCGGTGGCGTGGAAGCGGCCAAGGGGGCCTTCGGGGCCGCCGGTGAGGCAGATGAGGCCTTCGCTGTGCTGGGCGAGTTCGTCCAGCGTCACCTGCGGCAGGCTGGTGGAGCTATCCACCGTCCCCTCGATGTAGAGGAGCGTGTTGAGCCGCATCAGGTTCATGTAGCCGCGTTCGTTCTGCGCGAGGAGGACGATGGGCGCGGGGAGGCGCGGCTTTTCACCGGGCTGGGCGGGGTCGTGGGCGATGCTGATCTGGCAGCCGACGATGGGCTGGACCCCTGCGCCCATCGCGGTGACGGAGAATTCGAGGGCCGCGAACATGTTGTTCGTGTCGGTCACGGCGACGGCAGGCATGTTCTGCGCGGTGCAGAGGCCGACGAGTTTCTTCACCGGCACTGCGCCTTCGAGGAGCGAGTGTTCGGTGTGGGTTCTCAGGTGGATGAAACGGGGGGTCGCGCCGGGCATGGGGGGAGTCTAGCGTGGGCCGTGCGGGTGGGGAAGGGAGGATGGGGTCAGGGGTCGATATACTCGACGTACAGGCCCATCGAGGTGCCCGTGCCACCGAAGGTCACGGTCGTGCCGGGGGCGAGGCTGGGGCGGAATTCCTTGGCGTCGCACAGGGCGGTCATGAACGGCATCGCTTCAAGGTGCAGCGGGTTGCGGCACCATTTGTCGCCCGCAAGGTTGTTCGCACTGACGCGGAATTGATGCTGACCTCGCTGCCCGCAACCGTCGCGACGAGGGAGGGGAGGCTGCTGTAGACCAAGTTCGACAGGGGGATGAAGGAAAGGCCGAGCGCAATCATGGTGATGAAAACGGCGTCGATATAGGCATTCGCGCCGGACTTCTTCGACGCGATGAGACCGCACAGGAAATAGGCGGAGCCAGAGATGAACCAGAGCGCGTAGACGGCTGGCCTTGCAGCTTCCAGCCAGGGAAGTGAGGGCAGGTAGTTCCCCGGAACGAACATGTTGATGAAGGCTGCAGGAAGGCCAAGAAGAGCAATCCCGAGAGCAGAAAAGAGGAGCCAGGGTGGCAGGGTCGTGACCCACGTCGGTCCCGGATAAGGTTTCTTGAACTGGGTCTGCTCACCGGACATGGCCGAAGCCTAACGTAGGGTTGCGGGCGACGGGAAGGCTCGTCGTCGACTTCGTCGTTCCTCGCTGGGTCCACCGACGAGGAGTCGAAGACGAACGAGGAGGGTCAGGCTTCCTCGGCCAGCGCGCGGATCACCGAGGGGCGTTCGGACATCATCTGACGGTGGGCCAAGACGCGGGGGATCTGGGTGGTGTCGACCTGGTCGCCCTCGATCCAGGTGGACATGGTGAAGAGGTAGGGGTCGGCGATGCTGTAGCGCTCGCCCATCACGAAGGGGCCCTGCAGCATCGTGTCCTCGACCAGTTTGAAGGCGGCGGTGATGGAGGTGGGGACGTAGGCCTTGAGCGCGGCCTGTGCGGCGGGGTCGTCGGTCCAGCGACTGCCGCGGGGGCCGTGGGCGTGGGCGACGTGGAGGGTCGAGGAGAGGAACGCGGTGAAGGCCTGCAGGCGCGCGAAGGCGAAGGGGTCGGTGGGGGCGAGGTTGGCCTGCGGGTAAGTCTGGGCGAGGTAGGTGAGGAGCGCGGGCGTTTCGGTCAAGATGCCTTGCGGGGTGACAAGCGCGGGGACGCGGCCCTTGGGATTGATCGCCAGGAACTCAGGCGAGCGCTGTTCGCCGGATTTGAAGTCGATCCGGCGGAGCGTGTAGTCGGCCCCGGCGTCGATCAGGGCGATGTGGGTCGCAAGCGCGCAGGTCTTGGGGGTGTAGTAGAAGGTCAGCATGATCCGGTCCCGCTGTTGGTCGGGA
>JBJTSJ010000334.1:0-17255 GCA_046076605.1 Tabrizicola sp. | reverse complement strand
ATCCCGCAGCTGTCCGGGTTCCCCCGCATGTCCAGCTGACTTTTCCGCCGCAATGGCCGCGCGACCAGCCGCCAGTTCACCAGATCACGCGAGTGATGGATCTGCACCCCCGGATACCATTCGAAGGTCGAGGTCGCGATGTAGTAATCCTCTCCCACGCACGCGAACGACGGGTCGGCATTGAAGCCGCGGATCACGGGGTTTTCCAGCATCATCAACCTCTTGTCATGGATACGGGCGGAAGGATCCCTCAATCCCCCCGCCCGTTGCGGCCGACCCGACAGGGAGGTGCCGGGTCTCGGCCAACCCTTAGCGCAGAAGCGCCCGCGCCTCGGCCGGCGACAGGGCCGCAGGCCGGGTGCAAGTGGTCGTCAGCGTGACGAACTGCCCGGTCTCGCCCGAGGTCAGGCAGGCCATCATCACGTCGACGCCGTGCAGCGTCCGCTCCAGCGAACAGCGCGCATCGCGCCCGCCCTGCAGCGCCGCGACCATGTCGGCCAGACCTGCCGTCCGGTAGTTCGCCAAGGGCCCGCGCTGCGGATGCTCCTGGTTCGGGATGCCGAACGGGTGGTCCCAGGGCTCGAGCGTGGTCAGGCTGCCATCCTTGCCGCCGATCTCGACCGTCCCGCCGAAGAAGTTCGGGTCCGGCACGTACAGCGTCCCTTCTGTGCCGTAGAGTTCAAAGTGGTTCCGCTTGTGGTGCCAGACGTCCCACGAAGTCGACAGGTTGATCGTCGCCCCGCTGGTGAATTCCAGAAGCGCGTGGATGTTCGTTGGCGTCTTGACCGGCACCGTCTCGCCATTGCGCGGTCCGTTCGAAATCGTCCGCTCTTTCACCGCAGACGAAGTCAGCGCCCCCACCCGTTTCACCGGGCCAAGGAAATTGATCAGGTTCGCGACATAGTAAGGCCCAAGGTCCAGCATCGGCCCGGCGCCCGGCAGGAAGAAGAAGTCGGGGTTCGGGTGCCAATGCTCCATCCCGTGGTTCAGGACCGCCGCGCAGCCAGCGGTGATCTGGCCGACGCGCCCTTCATCCAGCGCCGCCCGCGCCTGCTGGTGCGCACCGCCCAGGAACGTGTCCGGCGCGCAGCCCACGGCCAGGCCCTTCGACTTCGCCAGATCGCGCAGGGTGACCCCCTGTTCCAGCGTCAGGACCAGCGGCTTTTCCGAATAGGCGTGCTTTCCAGCCTCCAGAATCCGCTTCGTCACCGCGTAATGCGCGTCCGGGATGGTCAGGTTGATGACCACGTCCACGTCCTTGTTGGCCAGAAGGTCATCGACCGACTGCGCCTTGACGTTGAACTCTGCCGCCCGCGCCTTCGCGGCCTCCATGTTGACGTCCGCGACGGCCCGCACTTCCAGCCCCTTGAACAGGGGTGCCAGCCGCAGGTAGCTGGTCGAGATATTGCCGCATCCGATGATGCCGAGACCGAGATTTGCCATTTTCCTATTCCTCACAATGCCTTGACTGTGGCGATCGACCGGGTGGCGAACCGCGCGTCGTCCTTGGGGTTGTCGTGTTCCAGAACGAAATGCTTGACCCCGATCTTGCGCAGCGCGGCGACGATCGTCTTCCAGTCCACGGTGCCGTGGCCCACATCCGACCAGCCGTCCTCGTCCGTGTTCTCGCCTGCCGGGGCGATGTCCTTGACGTGCGCGGCGGTGATCCGGTCCTTGTATTTCTCGATCCAGGCCAGCGGATCGGCTCCGCCGCGAATGACCCAGGCCACGTCCATCTCCCATTCCAGGTCTGGCCCACCCTCGAAAATGCGATCCTGCGGCAGGCTGCCATCGGCCAGCTTGTGGAATTCGAAGTCATGGTTGTGCCAGCCAAAGCCGTAGCCCGCCGCCTTGTAAGGCGCCCCCGCCTTCTGCAGCCGCGCCCCGAAGGCTTTCCAGCCAGCCGCGTCCGAAGGCCGGTCAGCGGGCATCACATAGGGGCAATACAGCCGCTCCATCTTCAGCGCCTTGGCGATGCCCAGCACCTTCTCGACATCGGTTTCCAACTGCGCGAGGCCGAAGTGCCCCGTCGGCATCGTCAGCCCGGTGGCCTTGAGCCCCTCCGCCGTCGCCGCCACCGCCGCGTCATCGGCATAAAGCGCGCCATAGCCCTCCACGGCCGTGTAGCCCGCCTTCGACACCATCTCGAAGGTCCGCGACATGGGCGGGAAGTTGCGCGAGGAATAAAGCTGATAGCTGAACATCGTCTTGCCTTTCGTCAGCCGCCGTAGGTGGCGGAATGGAGATCTCTCAGGGTGAAGGTGGGCACCGCCGAGGGGTCCTCGGGGGTGAAGGTGATGGTGGCCGGATAGCCCGGGAACAGGGTCACGGCGTTGGTCGAAAAGCGGCCCGGAACTTCAGATTCCACTGCAACAAACGGCGCGAGTGCCTTGACTTGCAACGTCAATTTCCAGACGTCGCCGTCACGTTTGATGTCCGCTGTCAGGCCAGAGGGCTGCAGGTCATAGGCCTTCCACGGCTTCGGCGCATGGACGTCGCCACCCTGCGCTTCGCCCGACCAGATGAAGGCCAGAACCTCATCCACCCGCAGGGCATCGGCGGCCACCGTCAAAACCGGCACAGCCGCATCCGGGGACACCGTGACCGTGGCCTTCCCCAGCTCCCGCGTGGTCCCATCCATCGCCGCCGCATTGGCCGTGACGGTGATCGTCACCGCCTCTGGCCGGTCGTTCACCGCGCGCAGCTCGATCCCGCCGTCCTTCGGCACCGCCGTCACCATCACGGGCGCATAGAACCGCGCGGCCATGTGGTGGAGGAGCTTCCAGTTCCCGCCATGATCCAGGCTTGCCCAGGAACACACCGGCCAGGTGTCGTTCAATTGCCAGTACAGCGTCCCCTGGCAATGCGGCTTCAACGACCGCCAGTGCGTCACCGCCGTCTTGATCGCCAAGGCCTGCTGGACTTGGGAGACATAGACGAAATTCGGGAAATCCACCGGAAAGCGGAAATAGCAGAACATCGTCTCGGCGATCCGCGCGTTGCCGCCCGGGTTCTTCTGATGGCTCTCCATCACCGGGGCGGCGATGTTCCAGTCCGCCTCATCCGCAAACGCCCTGATCGCGGACAGCGACGGATAGGACTGGAAGCCGAACTCGCTGCAAAACCGAGGGCTTACGTCCCGATAGTGATCAAAGTCCTTCCCCTCGTGCCACACGCTCCAGAAGTGCATGTCGCCCGAGCTGTCATCATGCCAGGCATCCCCGAACGCCATCGGCCCGGGCGAGGGCGAAGACGGCCACCAGTTCGCCCCCGGCAGGACCGAGTGCAGCGCGGCCTCCACCGTGCGGTTCAGCCGGTCATAGTTGACCAGATACCGATCCCGGTCCTTCCGGCTCTCCGGGAACCAGGTCAGCGCCCCGATCAGCTCGTTGTCGCCACACCAGAGCGCGATGCAGGCATAATGGCTGATCCGCGCGACGACGTCCCGCACCTCGGCATCGACTTCCGCCAGGAATTCGGGGGTGGAGGGGTACAGATGGCAGGCGAACATGAAGTCCTGCCACACCATCAGCCCCAATTCGTCGCAGAGGTCGTAGAACCAGTCCGGCTCATAGCGCCCGCCGCCCCAGATGCGGAGCATGTTCATGTTGGCATCGACGGCGGACTGCAGCAGTCCCCGTACCGCTTCGGGAGTGATCCGCCCGAACAGCGCATCCGCCGGGATCCAGTTCGCACCCTTGGCAAAGACCGCGCGCCCGTTGACCTGCACGCCAAAGGACCGCCCCGCCGTATCCGGCTCGGACACCAGCTTCATGTCCCGCAGGCCGACCCGCTTAACCACCCGCGCCCCTCCGCCGGTCAGCACCAGATCATGCAGCACCTGCGCGCCCTGCCCCGCGGGCCACCACAGCACCGGGTCCGGGATCGTCAGCGTCAGCCGCGCCACGCCGCCCCGCACCTCCGCCGTGCCCGAGACACCGCACAACGCGGCCGTGACCTCGGACATCCCTTCGGCCTGAACCGCCAGCGTCACCTCTGCCACGCCGGGCCGATGCGCCTGAGTCACCACGATGTCGCCGATCCGTGGACCCACCGTCTCTAGGCGCACCCCGCCCGACACCCCGAAGATGCCCAGCGCGATGTTCCAGTCCCAGCCGAAGTCGCACTGCTGTTTGCGCAGCATGTTGTTGAAGGCGATCGCCCCATTCACCTGCTGGTAGGGGATCGGAAACGGCATCCGCGCCGCCCGTGCCAGGGCCTCGCGGACCGGAGAGCGGAAGTGGATCTCGACCGCATTCTCCCCCGCCTTCAGCGCGGAAGACACATCCACTCGCCACCGCCGGTGCACGTTGGCGGCCGACAGGACCGTCACCCCGTTCAGCCGCACCTCGGCCACGGTGTCCAGCCCCTCGACCACCAGGTCTGCAGCGCTTCCGTCATGCGTGAACACCCGCCGCGCCACCCAGTCGCGTTCGGACACCCAGCGGCAATCATACTCGTTCCGGCCCCAATACGGGTCCGGGATCACCCCCGCCTTCGCCAGCGCCGAGACACCATCCCCCGGCAGGTCGAAGGCAATGACATGGGCGCCGCTTTCATCCGAAAGCGTCCAGCACCCCGCCAGATCGAGCATGGTTCAGATCCTTTGTTCCGTCTTCGCGTCAAAGAGCGAGGCCTTGGGGATATCAAGCCCCAGATGCACCTTCGTCCCCGCCGGAAGCCGCCCTTCGACGGGCACCCGCACGCTCATGTTCACCCCTTCGGCCTTCAGCCACAAAAGACTGTCGGCGCCCAGGTTCTCATCAATTTCGACCTCGGCCGGGATCGACGGCCCGGCGACGGGCGACGTCGACACCGTGATATGCTCGGGCCGCACGCCCAGGATTGCCTCGTCCCGGTCCAGGACCGCCCCGCCTTCGTAGCCCGCGAGGTTGATCTTGGTGGACCCGAACTGGAAAGCCTTGCCGCCGTCCACCGTCCGCCCCTTCAGGAAGTTCATCGACGGGCTGCCGATGAAGCCCGCCACGAACAGGTTCGACGGGCGATTGTAGATCTCCAGCGGTTCGGCCAGCTGCTGGATCACGCCGCCCTTCATCACCGCGATCCGGTCTGCCAGCGTCAGCGCCTCGATCTGGTCGTGGGTCACGTAGACCATCGTGTTGCCGAGCGCGTTGTGCAGGCGCTTGATTTCCACCCGCAACTCCGACCGCAGCTTGGCGTCCAGGTTCGACAAGGGTTCGTCGAACAGGAACACGTCCACATCCCGGACCAGCGCGCGCCCGATGGCCACCCGCTGCCGCTGACCGCCCGACAGGGCCGCCGGTTTCCGGTCCAGCAAGGGCTGGATCTGCAGGATCTCTGCCGCCCGCGCGATGCGCTTGTCGATCTCGGCTTGCGGCACGCGGGCGTTCTTCAGACCGAAGGACAGGTTCCCCCGCACCGTCATCTGCGGGTACAGCGCATAGGACTGGAACACCATCCCGATGCCCCGGTCCGACGGTTCGGACCAGGTGACGTTCTTCCCCTTGATCCAGATCTGCCCGTCGGTGATGTCCAACAGCCCCGCCAGGCAGTTGAGCAGCGTCGACTTCCCGCAGCCCGACGGCCCGAGGAGCACCACGAACTCCCCCTCCGCCACGTCGATGTTCATGTTCTTCAGGACGGAAACGGAACCGAAGTTCAGCGTCAGGTCCTTGACTTCAATCGAATTTCCCATGTGTCAGCCTTTCACGGCACCGGCGGCGATACCGCGCACGAAGAGTTTCCCAGACAGGAAGTAGACAACCAGCGGCACCAGGCCGGTCAGCATGGTCGCAGCCATGTTGACGGTGTATTCCTTCACCCCCTTGACCGAGTTGACGATGTTGTTCAGCTGAACGGTCATCGGGTAAAGTTCGGGCTTGGTGTAGACCACGCCGAACAGGAAGTCGTTCCAGATCCCGGTGACCTGCAGGATCATCGCCACCACGAAGATCGGCAGCGACATCGGCAGCATGATCCGGAAATAGATGCCCCAGAACCCGGCCCCGTCGACACGCGCGGCCTTGAACAGCTCTTCCGGGATCGAGCTGAAGTAGTTGCGGAACAGAAGCGTCAGGATCGGCATCCCGAAGATCGTGTGCACCATCACCAGGCCCCACAGCGTGCCGTAGATCCCCATCTCGCGCAGCAGGATCACGATCGGGTAAAGCATGACCTGATAGGGGATGAAGGACCCGAAGATCAGGATGGTGAAGAAGATGTCCGATCCCTTGAAGCGCCAGTTAATCAGCGCATAGCCGTTCACCGAGGCGATGATGATCGACACGATGACCGAGGGCACCGTGATGATGACGCTGTTCCAGAACCCGCGGCTCAACCCGTCGCAGTTCAGGCCCGTGCAGGCCTCGGACCAGGCCTTGACCCAGGGCTGGAAGGTGATCTCGACCGGCGGGGCAAAGATGTTGCCCAGCCGCACTTCAGGCATGCCCTTCAGGCTGGTCATGATCATGACCCAAAGGGGCAGGATGTAGTACAGGCACACGACGATCAGCGTGCCGTACAGCATGATGTTGCGCCCACTGAACGTCTTCTTCGGCTTCGCGCCGCGCGGGCCGGACATAGCGGCCATTGACACGTCAGCCATGCTTCTTCCCTCCGAATTCCAGGTAAGCCCAGGGGATCAGAACGATCAGCACGCTGAGGAGCATCATGGTCGAGGCCGCAAGACCCTGCCCAAGGTTCTGTGCCGTGAACAGGTAGTCATAGACATACATCGCGGGCACCTGGCTGGCCGTTCCGGGCCCGCCCGAGGTCTGCGCGACAACAAGGTCGTAAAGCTTGATGATCCCGGATGCGACGATGACCAGGGTGGTGATGAAGACCGGCCGCATCATCGGCACGACGACCAGAAGATAGGTCTTCCAGGTCGGGATGTTCGACGCGCGCGGCTTTCCAGATGTCCTCGTCAATCCCGCGCAGGCCCGCCAGCATCAGGCACATCACAAAGCCCGTGCCCTGCCATAGCCCTGCGATCAAGAGGCCGAACATCACGATGTCGGGGTTGTACAGCGGATCGAAGGTAAAGCTTTCCCAGCCCATGCTGCGGACAATGCCCTGGATGCCGAACTCGGGGTTCAGGATCCATTGCCACACCAGGCCCGTCACGATGAAGGACAGGGCGAAGGGATACAGCATGATGGTGCGGAACGTGTCCTCGAACCGGATCTTCTGGTCCATCAGGACAGCCAGCAGGAAGCCCATGACAATCGTGAAGATCAGCGCGAAGACCCCGTACAGCATCAGGTTGCCGATCGAGGTCAGCCAGCGGCTGCTTTCCCAAAGCCGCTCGTACTGGTCAAGGCCGACGAAGTTCAGCTTTGGCAGCAGTTTCGAGTTGGTGAAGGAATAGACGACCGTCCAGATCGTTCCGCCAACAAAGACCACCAGTGCAGTCAGCACCATCGGAATTGCAGCGATCTTTGCATTCAAATTGCGGAATAGTCGCCCGCTGCGCGCTGTGGAAGCCATGCGCCCCTTCTCCCCCCTTGGTCCGGATGCAGAAAGGGCCGCCCGCCAGGCGGACGGCCCTGTGGATCAGGCAGGTATCAGAGACCCGACTTCAGGATCTCGACCCACTTGGCATGGGCATCTTCGGGCGACATGTCGGACTTGAAGAACTCGACCATCAGGTCGCCAGCCTGCGTCTGGACGTCCGGCGACCAGACCATATCGCCACCCGGCAGGATGTTCCCGCCAGCCAGCAGTTCTAGGCCCTTCTTCATGCAGTCGTTGGCGGCCGACAGGTCGACGTCGCCACGGATCGGCAGCGAGCCCTTCTTCAGGTTGAACGCAACCTGGGTGGCGGGCTCGACCAGAAGCTTGGCCAGACGCTTCTGCGCGGCTTCCTTCTCGGGATCGTCCAGTTTCGGGAAGTAGAACGCGTCACCACCGGTGGACAGGTACGCATTCAGGCCCAGGCCCGGAAGGCAGGTGTAGTCCTTGCCGGCCACTTCGCCTGCAACCTGGAATTCGCCCTGTGCCCAGTCACCCATGATCTGGCCGGCGGCCTGGTCGGTGATGACAAGGTTGGTGGCCTGGTTCCAGTCCTGCACGGTCGACTTGGCGGCCAGCTTGCGCGCGTCGGCAGCAGCCTGGAAGACCTTGGCCATTTCCGGGCCGGCGGCGACGTCCATGTTCTTCTCGACGTTCACCTGCTTCCAGACGTCAAGCCCGGCAACGGCGGTGGTGATCGCACCGAACGCGAGGTTCGACTGCCAGGGCTGGTTGCCCAGGGCCAGCGGGATCTTGCCAGCGGCTTCGACCTGCGGCGCGGTCGCCACGAACTCGTTCCAGTCCTTCGGAACCGGGATGCCGATGTCCTCATAGACCTTGTTCGACAGCCACAGCCATTCCGGCGAGTGGATGTTCACCGGCGCGCAGTAGATCTTGCCGTCGATGGTGCAGGCGTCCAGCAGCGACTTCGGGAAGACGATGTCCTTCCAGTTGTTCGCTTCAGCGACATCGGTCAGGTCCAGCATCAGGCCGGCCTCGACCAGTTCCATGGCCTGCTGGCCGTGGTTGAACTGGGTGGCGCCCATCGGGTCGCCGCCGGTGATGCGGCTGATCATGATCGGACGCGCGGTGCCGCCCGAACCGGCGATCGCGCCGTCGATCCACTTGTCGCCCGAGGCGTCGAACGCCTTGGCAAGCTCGGCCACCGCCGCAGCTTCCCCGCCCGAGGTCCACCAGTGGGTGACCTCCAGCTCGGTGGCCATGGCGGGCATCGCCACGGACATCGCCAGAAGCGCCGTCATCTTCGAAAGTTTCATACCGTTCCTCCCGGTTTCTAAAACGTTATAGAAATAGCCTATAACGTTATAGTTTTGCCGATCAACTAATCTTTTCGCTTGTTCCTGCCCCGCGCAGAAGTTTTCATGAAGGGATGATCCGCGCCCCACCAGGGCGGAAATTCAGGGAAATCCCGCCCGATGCTGCACCGCCAAAACCACGTCGAACCCCTTGCAGGACGGGGGCTTCCCGCCCCGGCCCGGGCCGCGCGTGCTGCAGGCGCGAAAGTCGTCCGGACGGGCGAATCAGCCAGACAGATTCGCGGCGGCCTCTCTGCCGGCTCGCCTGCCGGGGGGAAGCCGCATGGTCACGCTGCCTGATCTGCCCCCCCCTGATTCGGACACCCAGCGCCCGACGCTGAAGACCATCGCCGCTGCCACCGGCCTGGCCATCGCCACCGTTTCCCGCGCGCTGAAGGACGCCCCCGACATCGGCGAAGAGACCAAGCGCCGCGTCCGCGAGACCGCCGCCCTGCTTGGCTATCGCCCGAACCGCGCCGGGGTCCGCCTGCGCACCGGCAAGACCAATGTCATCGCGCTGGTCCTGTCGACCGAGTCCGACGTGATGAACCACACGTCGCGACTGATCTACTCCATCGCCAACGCGCTGCGCGGCACGGCCTATCATCTGGTGGTGATGCCCTTCTTCCCCGACCAGGACCCGATGGAGCCGATCCGCTACATTGTCGAAACCGAAAGCGCCGACGGGATCATCCTGAACCAGACCAAGCCTGACGACCCCCGTGTCCGCTACATGCACGATCACGGCTTCCCCTTCGCCGCGCATGGCCGCACTTCGCTGGGCATCGATCACCCCTATTTCGACTTCGACAACGAAGCCTTCGGCCGTCTCGGCGCCCGCACCATGGTGGACCGCGGTCGCAAGCGCCTTCTCCTTGTCGCCCCGCCCCGCTCGCACATGTATGCCCGACACATGACCTTCGGCTTCTCGGACGAGGCTGCCCTTCTTGGCACACCGTTCGAGGTCGCCGCGGACGTGACCTCGGACAGCGGCGGCGAGGCGGTCGAGGCGGCGATCCTCTCCCGCTTCTCGCAGCCGAACCCGCCGGACGGCGTCCTTGTGGGTTCGACCACGGCAGCGATGGCCACGATAGCCGGGGCCGAACGCGCGGGCTTCGTGCTGGGCAAGGACTTCGACGTCGTCGCCAAAGAGGCCATCGCCGTCCTGCGCCGCTTCCGCAAGGACATCCTGATCGTGCGCGAGGATGTGGGCCGCGCCGGCGAATTCCTGGCGCGCGCGCTGGTGGCGCAGATCGACAAACGCGACTGGACCGACAGGCAGGGTCTTGAGGTTCCGGTCAAGGTGGAATGCGGCCGCTAGGGCCCGAAACAGGAGGACGAAGATGAAGACGATCAAGGGCCCGGCCCTGTTCCTGGCGCAATTCGTGGGCGACGCCGCGCCGTTTAATTCGTGGGGCGAGATCACAAAATGGGCCGCCGATTGCGGTTATGTGGGCGTCCAGGTCCCGTCGTGGGACGGGCGGCTCTTCGATCTGGAAAAGGCTGCCACATCAAAGACCTATTGCGATGAGTTCAAGGGAATTGCGAACTCTGCGGGCCTTCAGGTGACCGAGCTTTCCACCCACCTGCAAGGCCAGCTCGTCGCCGTCCACCCCGCCTATGACACCCAGTTCGACGGCTTCGCAGCCCCGTCCGTCCGCGGCAACCCGAAAGCCCGCGCCGAATGGGCCGTGGACCAGGTGAAGAAGGCGCTCACTGCGTCCAAGAACCTCGGCCTGACCGCCCACGCCACCTTCTCGGGCGCCCTCGCCTGGCCCTACCTCTATCCCTGGCCGCAGCGCCCCGCGGGCCTCGTTGAAGAAGCTTTCGACGAGCTTGCCCGCCGCTGGACCCCGATCCTGAACCATGCCGAGGATTGCGGCGTCGATGTCGCCTACGAAATTCACCCCGGTGAAGACCTGCACGACGGCGTCACCTTCGAGATGTTCCTCGACCGCGTGAAGGGCCATGCCCGCGCCAACATGCTCTACGACCCCTCGCACTACGTGCTGCAACACCTTGATTACCTTGACCATATCGACATCTACCACGACCGGATCAAGATGTTCCACGTCAAGGATGCCGAGCTGAACCCGACGGGCCGCCAGGGCGTCTACGGCGGTTTCCAGTCCTGGGTGAACCGCGCCGGCCGGTTCCGCTCCCCCGGTGACGGGCAGGTCGATTTCAGCAGCATCTTCTCCAAGCTCACCCAGTACGGCTACGACGGCTGGGCCGTGGTCGAATGGGAATGCTGCCTGAAACACCCCGAAGACGGCGCGCGCGAAGGGGCGGCCTTCGTTGACGCCCACATCATCCGCGTGACAGAAAAAGCCTTCGACGATTTCGCCGACGCCGGCACCGACCGCGCCGCCAACCGCCGCATGCTTGGACTGGAGTAAGACATGCCCATCGACGCCGCCCACACCGCCCGCCCCGAACGCCTGAGACTTGGCATGGTCGGCGGCGGACGCGACGCCTTCATCGGCGCCATCCACCGCATCGCCGCGCGGATTGACGATCAGTATGAACTGGTTGCAGGTGCTTTCTCATCCAACCCCGAGAAAGCCCTCGCCTCTGCCGCCGACCTTGGCGTGCCCCGCGCCTACACCAGCTTCGCCGAAATGGCCGCCAAGGAAGCCCGCCGCAAGGACGGGATCGACGCGGTGGCCATCGTGACGCCCAACCACATGCACGCCCCCGTGGCGATGCAGTTCCTGAAGCGCGGCATCCATGTCATCTGCGACAAGCCCCTGACCGCGACCCTCTCCGAGGCCAAGAAACTGGCGAAAGCAGCCGAGGCCTCGGGCGTCGTCTTCGCCCTCACCCACAACTACACCGGCTACCCGATGATCCGGCAGGCCAAGGCGATGATCGCCGCCGGGGAACTTGGCGACCTCCGCCTCGTGAACGTCGAATACGTGCAGGACTGGCTGACCGAACCCCTGGAAGGCTCGGGCCAGAAACAGGCCGACTGGCGCACCGACCCCGCCCGTTCGGGTGCCGGAGGCTCCACCGGCGACATCGGCACCCACGCCTTCAACCTGGCGAACTTCGTCACTGGCCTAACCCTCGACACCCTCGCCGCCGACCTTACCGCCTTCGTCCCCGGCCGCCGCGTCGACGACAACGGCCATGTGCTGATGCGCTATCAGGGCGGGGCCAAGGGGATGCTCTGGTGCAGCCAGGTCGCCCCCGGCAACGAGAACGGCCTCAGGCTCCGCGTCTATGGCACCAAGGGCGGCCTCGAATGGGCGCAAGAGGATCCGAACTACCTCTGGTTCACCCCCTTCGGCCAGGAAAAGCGCAAGATCACCCGCAGCGGCGCCGGATCGGGACCCGAGGCCGCCCGCGTCTCGCGCATCCCACCCGGTCACCCGGAGGGCTACCTGGAAGGCTTCGCCAACATCTACACCGAGGCCGCCCGCGCCATCCGCGCCGCCAAGACCGGGACGCCCGTCCCCGAAGGCACCACCTTCCCCGGCCTGAAAGAGGGCCTCGAAGGTGTGGCTTTCGTCGACGCCTGCGTCCGCTCCTCGGCCCGCAACGGCGCCTGGGTCAGCCTGAACATCTGACGGGTGGTGGGCGGATCGCCCACCCTACCTCGCGCTGGTGTAGGGTGGGCAATCTGCCCACCGTCCTGCCTGAACTCGTAAGGTGGGCGACGCGCCCACCCTCCCTACCCGCGCAGCCGAGCCCGCTCGCGCTGCAGCCACAACACCGTCAGCAACAGCGGCGCATTGCCGATCTCGCCCGCAGCCATCACGCCGACCAGCTGGTCAAAGGACAAAAGGTGCCCCCTGATATCCTCGCCCTCTGCTTCGGCCCCGAAGACGCCTGCCACCCCGTCCGGCAAGTCGCAGAGCGCGACGTAGGAATACAGATACTCCGTCACCGCCCCCGGCGTCGGGTAGTAGCCCGCCACCTTCTCCAGCCCGCCCAGTACCAGCCCTGCCTCCTCCAGCGCCTCGCGTCGGGCGGCGTTTTCCGGCGTCTCTCCTGGATCGATCCGGCCCGCGATGGCCTCCAGTTGCCAGGGCAAAGGATCGCCGCGCCCAAAGGGGCCCGTCCGGAACTGCTCGATCAGCAGCACCCGATCCCGCACCGGATCATAGGGCAATACGGTGACCGCATCGCCCATCACAAAGACTTCCCGCGTCAGAAGATCGCTCATCCCTCCGTCAAAGCGCCGATGGCGCAACCGATGGACATTGACCGCAAAAAACCCGGCATGGGCAGCCTCCGGCGGGCCCGCTTGAACCTCCCCCGTTCCTTGCCGCAGCCCCGCTGCCGGAGCGCACGCAGCCCGCACTCGGCTTGCCGCCTCGACCTGCATGGACGGCAGGCGCCTGGCGACGGTCTCTGGCGACACCCGGCCAAAGGCCTGCATCACCAGCCAGGCCAGCGCCAGCCCCTCTGCATCCGAAGCCGGCGGAACTGCCCCGCTTGCCGCTGACCGCATGACACCGGCAAAGAACGCCGCCCGCGCCTCGGCCTGCGCCGGATTCTCGCCCCGCACGACCGCACCGGTCCCGGTCGGCCAGGCCTGCAGATCAGGGATCACGTCACTTCCAGCGGCGGCCCGCATTCTCGGTCAAGAGCCCACCGACGATGCCGCCAATCAGGACTGTGGCGACCACTCCCAGCGACAACAGGCCGTGCGCCCGAAGCGCCATGGTCTGGAACACATCCAGGATCGCGTCCAGCGCAGTGTCGTAGCGCATCTTCATCGAGTTTTCGAGCATCTCGCGCAGCGCAAGCAGGAACAGCGCAACCGCCACCAGGACCACAGCCGTCTTCACCCCGGCCCCAGCCGCCTCGACATAGCCCTTGCCCGTCGACGATCCCATGACACTCCAACCGATGATGGCTCCCACCACCGCAGCGCCTTCGCGGATCGGACCGACCGAGGACGCATCCGGCATGTTCATCGCATAGTAGCTTGCCAGGACGAACCCGACGACTGCAAAACAGACTGCAGCCATCAGTTTTGCGCCGGTCGGCATTTTCGTAGCCATTCCAAAGTCCTCAGCTGGGACGCGTCACCGTGATCTGCGTCACGTCGCAGTTTCCACCCTGAAACGCCCCCGCGCAAGAGGCGAGGTAGAAGTCCCACATCCGCTTGAACCGATCGTCAAAGCCCAGCTTCTTCACCTCGCCCCAGCGGTCGGCAAAGGTCTCGTGCCAGCGTCGCAGCGTCAGGCTGTAGCTCTCGCCGAACTCGATCGATCCCTTGACCTTCAGCCCCGCCTTCTCCACCTCGGCCCGTAGGACGGACGGCGCGGGCAGCATCCCGCCCGGGAAGATGTACTTCTGGATGAAATCCACGCCCTTGCGGTACAGGTGCCAGCGCGCATCGGCGATGGTGATGATCTGCAAGGTCGCATGCCGCCCTGGCTTCAGCCGGTTCTTCAGCGTGTCGAAATAGACCGGCCAGTACTTCTCGCCCACCGCCTCGAACATCTCGATGCTGGCGATGCCGTCATAGCTGCCCTGTTCGTCCCGGTAATCCTGCAGCTTGATCTCGACCCGGTCCGACAGCCCGGCCTTCGCGATCCGCTCCACCGCATAATCGTGCTGCGCCTGGCTGATCGTCAGACCCGTGACCCTTAGGCCCCGCTCCTTCGCCGCATATTCCGCAAAGCCTCCCCAGCCGCAGCCGATCTCCAGCACATGATCGCCAGCCTCAGCACCCATCTGGTCGACCATGCTGGCATATTTCCGGCGCTGCGCCGTCTCCAGGCTTTCCTGAGGATTCTGGAATATCGCCGAGGAATAGGTCATCGTGTCGTCCAGCCACAGCCGGTAGAACTCATTCCCCAGGTCATAGTGATACTGGATGTTCTTCTTCGCCTGCCGCTTCGAATTCGACTGCAGCCAGAACCGCATCCGCTCATAGGCGCGGATCAGGCCAAGGCCCGGGAATCCGTCGCCCACGATATTGTTCGCCGGCCGCTGGATCAGGTCAAGGAAGGCCTGCAGGTCCGGCGTCGTCCACCAGCCGTCCAGATAGGCATCGCAAAAGCCCAGGTCCCCTTCGCGCACCAGCCGCGCGAAGAGGTCGGGGTTCACCACCTGGATTTCCGCCACGATCCCGGGCACCCGACCTTCAATCCTGAACCGCCGTCCGTCGGGCAGCACAAAGTCCAGCCGGCCTTCGCCCAGCCGCCCCGCCGTCTCGAACGCCGTTGCGAAATAGCGTGGCAGACCCGCTTGCCCCTTCACTGTCGTCAACACATCCATCGGCCCACCCCCAGGGTCGTTATCGTAAACACTTTCACCAAAGCCGATGCGTTCCTCAAGCATTTCGTGCGCCATATGCCGCAAGGGCAGCCGCCCGGCCCTCGGCCAGATCGACCACTGCCTTCGGATAGGGCTGATCGGCCCGCAGCCCCCAGGTCCGTGGCACCGCGTCGAAGTAGGCCAAGGCTTCCGCCCCCGGGCTTTTCGACAGTTCCGCGATGAACCGCCGCCGATAGCGGGCGTCCGCGTCGAACTTCTCCGCCTGCCCCGCCGGGTTGAACACCCGGAAGTACGGCGCCGCATCCGGCCCCGACCCCGCAACCCATTGCCACCCCATCGCATTCGCCGCCGGGTCCCAGTCGGTCAGACAGTCCGCAAACCAGTCGAGCCCGATCTTCCAATGCGTCAGCAGGTGCTTCGTCAGGTAACTCCCCGCGATCATCCGCGCCCGGTTGTGCATCGTGCCCGTGACATACATCTCGCGCATCGCCGCATCGACAAAGGGCTCGCCGGTCATCCCCCGCCGCCACCGCTCCGCCGCCTCACTCTCCCCGCGCCAGGGGAAGCTGTCCCACTCCGGCTTCCAGTTCCCGCTGGTGATATGCGGCGTGTGGTGCATCAGGTGATAGCTGAACTCCCGCCAGGCCAGTTCCCGCAGAAAGCTCTCCGCGCCCGCCCGCCCCTCGTCCCGCGCGCGCAGTCCCGCGTGCCAGACCTCCCGAATGCCGATCTCGCCATAGGTCAGGTTCTCCGACAGCCGAGACGTCCCGGTCACGCCCGGATAGTCCCGCATCTCCGAATACCGCCCGACCGGCCCCACCAGAAACGCCGAAAGCTTCGCCCGAGCCTCCACCTCCCCCACCGCCTGATGGGGCAGCACGACATGGGCCCCCCGGTTCATCGCCGCCCCCAGCCGCCAGTCCTCCAGCCGCTCGGACGCGGGCAACCGCTCCACCCCGCGCACGGCCTTGGGCGCCGGGTCCGAGGCCGCCACCCCCATCCCTCGCGTCGCCTTCCAATACGGAGTGAACACCCGGTAGAACCCGCCCGTCCCGGTCTGCACCTCCCAGGGTTCATGCAACAGATGCCCGGCAAAAGACCGCGCCTCGACCCCGTCCCCCTTCAGCGCCGCCTTCACCGCAGTATCCCGCGCCACGGACGCCGGATCGTAAAGCCGCGACCACCACACCCCACCCGCGCCCACCTCCGCGACCAGCGACCGCAACACCTCCAACGCCGGCCCCCGCCGCAACACCAGCCGGACACCCAGCCCCTCCAACGCCTTGGCAAAAGCCGCCACCGCAAGCCCCAACCGCCACTTCGGTGCCGCGCCCAGCGCCTCGGTCTCGGGGTCCAGAATGAACACCGGCAGCACAGGCCGCCCGCTTGCAACCGCAGCAGCAAGCATCGGCTGGTCCCCCAACCGCAAGTCGCGGCGAACCCACAAGATCAACGGTTTATCGGACATTCCCCGGCCTTTCCCACGCAGCGACAAGCTAGGCCGTTTGCGCCTGGGTCAATATGCTCTTGCCCATGTTGCAAATACTCTCGGGGGTTTGGGGGTGGAAAACCCCCATCGCCCGAGGAGAAGCGCGAAGGCGCGCCGACGAGACAAAAGACTTGCGCGCCAGCGCTCCGCTAAGTTGACGCTATAACACCCGGTCCAGCGCTGCGATCAGCCGGGCGACCTCATCGGCCGAAGTATAATGCACCGCCGACATCCGCAGCACACCCTTGTCGCGCGAAATCCCCAGCGCCTCCAGCGGCCGCACCGCGTAGAAATCCCCCGCCCAGCAGGCGATCCCGTTCCGCCCCAGCTCTTCGGATACCGGCTCGGCCACCCGATCCAGCTCCACCGCCACCGTCGGCGCCCGCTTCTCTGCCGACCTCGGCCCCAGAAGCCGCACATCGTTCCGCCCGCCCAGATAGTCGAGCAACGGCTGGATCACCGCCACCTCCTGCGCCCGCATCAGGTCGTGCACCCCCCGATTCCGCGCCGCCGGATCACCGCCGATCCCATGCCGCTCGGCCAGCGCGTCGATGTAATCCGCCATCCCCGCACAGGCCGCGATCTGCGCATGGTCCGGCCCGGCGGGAGTGTGCCGCTTGTACAAAGTCCCATGATTGAAGAAATGCGCCTGCCCCGGCAGCTCCATCCCGAAGGCCTCGCGGATCACCATGATCCCCTGATGCGGCCCAAATGTC
>JBJTSJ010000333.1:0-3679 GCA_046076605.1 Tabrizicola sp. | reverse complement strand
GTCGAGGAGCCGACGGTGGAGGATTCGATCTCCATCCTCCGCGGGATCAAGGAGAAGTATGAGCTGCACCATGGGGTGCGGATTACCGATGCGGCGCTGGTCGCGGCGGCCACTCTCAGCCACCGCTACATCACCGACCGTTTCCTGCCGGACAAGGCCATCGACCTGATGGACGAAGCCGCCAGCCGTCTGCGGATGGAGGTGGATTCGAAGCCCGAGGAGCTGGACGCGCTGGACCGGCAGGTGCTGCAGTTCCAGATCGAGGCGGAGGCTTTGAAGAAGGAAGACGATGCGGCGTCGAAGGACCGGCTGGAGAAGCTGGAGAAGGAGCTGGCGGAGCTGCAGGAGAAGTCGGCGGAGCTGACGGCGAAGTGGCAGAATGAGCGCGCTTCGCTGGAGGCGGCGCGGACGCTGAAAGAGCAGCTGGACCACGCGCGGGCGGAGCTGGAGCAGGCCAAGCGCGAGGGGAACTTCGCCAAGGCGGGTGAGCTGCAATACGGTCGCATCCCGGCGCTGGAGAAGGACCTGGCCGAGGCGGAAGCCAAGGAAGGGCAGGCCTTGGTGGCTGAGGCGGTCCGCCCCGAGCAGATCGCCGAGGTGGTGGAGCGTTGGACGGGCATCCCGACCACGAAGATGCTGGAAGGCGAGAAGGAAAAGCTTCTCAAGATGGAAGAGGAGCTTGGTAAGCGCGTGGTCGGGCAGCGGGCGGCGGTCGAGGCCGTCAGCCGGGCTGTGCGGCGGTCTCGTGCCGGGTTGTCGGATGAAAACCGGCCGCTGGGCAGCTTCTTGTTCCTTGGGCCGACCGGTGTTGGGAAGACCGAGCTGACCAAGGCGCTGGCGGCGTATCTGTTCGACGATGACCAGGCGATGGTCCGCATCGACATGTCGGAGTTCATGGAGAAGCACTCCGTCGCCCGTCTGATCGGCGCGCCCCCCGGCTATGTCGGCTATGACGAGGGCGGGGTGCTGACCGAAGCTGTCCGTCGCCGCCCGTACCAGGTCGTGCTGTTCGACGAGGTGGAAAAGGCGCATCCGGACGTGTTCAACGTGCTGTTGCAGGTCCTCGACGATGGCCGGTTGACCGATGGTCAGGGCCGGACGGTGGACTTCAAACAGACGCTGATTATCCTGACCTCGAACCTCGGGGCGAGGGCGCTGTCGGAACTGCCGGAAGGGGTCGACGCCAGTGCGGCCAAGGCCGAGGTGATGGAGGCTGTCCGGGCGCATTTCCGGCCGGAATTCCTGAACCGTCTGGACGAGCAGATCATCTTCGACCGGCTGAACCGGGCGGACATGTCGGGGATCGTCGAGATCCAGCTGCACCGGCTGGAACAGCGCCTTGCGGCACGGAAGATCACGCTGGACCTGGATGCCACCGCCAAGGCCTGGCTGGCGGATGAGGGCCATGATCCGGTCTTCGGCGCGCGGCCCCTGAAGCGGGTGATCCAGCGGCAGCTGCAGGACCCGCTGGCCGAGATGCTGCTGGCGGGGGAAGTGCTGGATGGCTCAGTCATCCGGGTGACTGCAGGGCCGGAGGGCCTTATCATCGGCGACCGGGTGGTACAAAGCCGCCGGGAGCGCCCACAGTCGGCGGTCGTGCACTGATGCAAAAGGGGGCCCTCGGGCCCCTTTCTTCTGTGTGGCAGCCGTTAAGAAGCGCCTAACGACCACAGCCAAGTCTTTGATTTCATCTGGGTGGAAAAGCTGTCCACGGATGGACAGCCCCCCGTCCTCACTTCGGCAAGAGGACCTTGTCGATCACGTGGATAACCCCGTTCGAGGCCATGATGTCGGCGGTGGTCACCCGCGACTTGTTGACCTTCACGCCCTTGCGGCCGTCGATGTGGACGGTCTGCCCCTGCACGGTTGCGACGTCCAGCCGCTGACCGGCCAGCTGGTCCGAGGTCACGGCACCCGGGACGACGTGGTAGGTCAGGATCTTGATCAGCTGATCCTTGTTTTCCGGCTTCAGCAGGTTCTCAACCGTGCCTGCGGGCAGGGCCGCGAAGGCCTCGTTCGTGGGGGCGAAGACGGTGAAGGGACCATCGCCCTTCAGCGTGTCGACCAGGCCCGCCGCGCTGACGGCGGCGACGAGGGTCGAGAAGTCCTCATTCGACGAGGCGATGTCGACGATATCGGGTTCCTTGGGGGTGGGCGTACAGGCGGCGACGATGGCGACCAGCGAGGCGGCCCCGGCAAGGCGGAAGAGAGAGCGGCGGTTCATGTTCATTGTCCCTGTTGGATGAGAAAGAAGAAGGGGGCGCCTCATGCGCCCCCTTTGTGGTCCCTTAGCCTTCCGGCGGCAGGATGACTGCATCGATGACGTGGATCACGCCGTTCGAGGCGGCGACGTCCGGACCCGAGATCACGGCGCCGTTCACTTTCGGCCCGCCATCGAGGGTGATGGTCACTTCCGCGCCCTGCACGGTGGCGGCCTTCATGCCTTCGGTCAGGTCGGTCGACATGACCTTGCCCGGCACGACGTGGTAGGTCAGGATCGCGACCAGCTTGTCCTTGTTTTCGGGCTTCAGCAGGTCCTCGACGGTGCCCGCCGGCAGCGCGGCGAAGGCGGCGTCGGTCGGCGCGAAGACGGTGAACGGGCCTTCACCCTTCAGCGTCTCGACCAGGCCCGCGGCGGTCAGCGCGGCGGCGAGCGTGTTGAACGAGCCTGCGGCGACAGCGGTGTCGACGATGTCCTTGTCCTGCGCGAAGGCAGGCATCGCAAAGGCGGTGGCGGCGGTCAGAGCCAGGAAAGTTCTGCGGATCATGTGGTGTCACTCCCGTTATGATCGGTATGCCGTCATTGGCGAGGGCTATTAGGCTTGGGATGCGACATCGGATCAGTGCGACATCTGCGTGAGGGGCGCTTGACCGGGGGGCCGGGCGCGCTAAGCCGCGGCGGTTTTCGATTTCCAGTAAATCGTCTGTGAAAAGAGTTCAGCCCCTGTGACCGGAGTGAAGCAATGTTTCAGGGGTTTGGCGCACACGTGACGCGCATTTCATTGCGATTCATGCAGGATGGCGCATCTTTCGACGCATCCAGAGGGAGGCCGCAATGAAACTGACCTGGTCCGATGTGACGCCCAAGCCCCTGTGGCTGAACCGCCGCCAGCTGATGGCTGGGGCTGCCACGCTCTTAGCCTCTCCTGCCCTGGCGCGGATCGAGGCGGCGCCCAGCTCCTATTCCACCAGTGATGAGCCGAACAGCCTGGAGGACATCACGGGCTACAACAACTTCTACGAATTTGGCACCGGCAAGGAAGACCCGGCCACCTATGCGGGCGGGCTGACGGTGGACCCATGGTCGGTTGTGATCGACGGGCTGGTGGATAAGCCGGGCACCTATGACCTGGCGGACGTCGTCAAGGGCCAGCCGCTGGAGGAACGCATCTACCGCTTCCGCTGTGTCGAGGCCTGGGCGATGATCGTGCCCTGGATCGGGTTCGAACTCGCGGGCCTGTTGAACCGGGTGGGCGTGCAGCCGTCCGCCAAGTTCGTGGCGTTCGAGACGCTGGTGCGTCCCGAGGAGATGCCGGGGCAGAACAGCCCGTTCATCGAATGGCCCTATCGTGAGGGGCTTCGGCTGGACGAAGCGATGCATCCGCTGACCATCCTGGCGACGGGATTGTATGGTGAGGAGATGCCCAAGCAGAACGGCGCGCCGATCCGGCTGGTGGTG
>JBJTSJ010000332.1:0-3165 GCA_046076605.1 Tabrizicola sp. | reverse complement strand
GGTGGCCGATGCGCCGCCTTCGGCGGCTTCCAGGCTCAGCACGGTCGGGAAGGGCACGGCCTCCACCGTGAACGGGCCGGTGATGCGCAGCTTGGTCTTGCTCGGCTCGGGCTTGTTGTACAGCGTCTCGTTCTCGGCGTTGGCGGCGATGGAGCGGTCCATCTCGGCCTGCATGCGCTGGCGGGCGGCGTGGAAGGCGTCGAAGGGTTCTCGCAGGGCGTCCGGCCAGCCTGGGGGCAGGGCGACTTCATTGCCCGTTTCCTGAGGACTATCCGCCGGAAAGGGCACCTCCCACTCGTGCAGCGCCACGCCCCTCGCGCCAAGCTGGAGCTTCTGCCCCTTGCGCACACCCTCGGTCACGGTCAGCGGATCCCGGGGCGGATGTTGCGCGAACGCGGCGTTCAGCGCCGCCAGAGCTTCTTCGATGGCCGGGTGCAGCCTCTCGTAGATGGCGTCGATGTCAGCGTTGTTGGCGATGGACTTCAGCGTGACGTGCGGCACCGTCTTGTAGATGAAGCCGCCCTTCAGGCCTTCGTGCGGATAGGCCAGCTGGTAGTAGTCGTAGCTGGCCGTCATCAGGCGCTGCTTGGCCAGGGTGACGGCGACGCGCGAGGTGTCGCAGGTGATCCAGCGGCGGCCCCACTTTTCGGCGACGAAGGCGGTCGTAGCCGAGCCACAGGTCGGGTCCAGCACCAGGTCTCCGGGGTCGCTGCACATAAGCAGGCAGCGCTCGATGATTCTCTGGTTGGTCTGAACAACGTAGACCTTGTCGCCCGCAAAGCCACTCGAACCCGTGTCGGTCCAAAGCGCAGTCCTTGGAACTAGTGGGAAATCATCCAAGTAGCCTACGAACCGAACACTGCTCCCAAACGACATGAGTCGCCCCGCTCTCTTCAGGCGATCACGACCTTCAGGGCTGTGCGTCCAAAAGCGTGCAGCCGCGGGCAGGAACTCTTGCCCAAAGAGATCGAATGGCACCTTGCCGAGTGAATAGGGCTTGTTGCTGGAGATGTCGCTGATTCGGAACGGACGCATCGCGTCCGCCAATGCGGTCTCGCCGCTGATCTCGGCTTGCGAGAGCCGCCGTCGCAGTCCTGTCCGGTGCTCGGCGTAGTAGTACTGTCCTACCTCTTCAAACCCTACTGCCTTCTCCTCGAACAACCGCCGAAACTTTGCGGCATCCCTATTCTTTGCATACCAGACCAAGTTGTCCGTTACCGTCGCAAGTCTCTCGTCTGTCTGCCCAGAGGTCTTGATTGCCCGAATCTCGCCGCAGAAGTTCGATGCACCAAACACATCGTCCATGAGTTCGCGTACATGGTGCAGGTTTTCGTCGGAGATCTGAACGAAGACGCTGCCCGTCTCGGACAGCAACTGCGCTGCTAGCACCAGTCGGTCGCGCAAATAGGTCAAGTAAGAGTGGACCCCCAACTCCCACGTGTCTCGGAACGCCTTGATCATCTCCGGTTCGCAAGTAAGGTCCGCGTCGTTCTTGTCCTCGACCTGCTTCTTGCTCACGAACGGTTGGAAGTTGCTTCCGTAACGAATTCCGTAGGGCGGGTCGATGTAGATCATCTGCACCTGCCCGGCCATGCCCTCCTTCACCAGCAGGCTGTTCATCACCAGCAAGCTGTCGCCGGCGATCAGCCGGTTGGCCCAGCCCTTGTCGTGGCGATAGAAGTCCACCGCGGCGCGCAGCGGCAGGCTCTCGAAGGGCGCCTCGAACAGGCTCGCCTGGCGGCCCAGCGGTGAGGGCTCTTCGGCCTTGATCTTGGCTGCGGTCTTGCCTCTCGCGTCGTTCACTTCTTCCAGCCGCCTGCGCACGGCCGAGAGGATGCTCATCGGGTCGATGCGCTCGTGCACGTGCAGGCTGACCGTGTCCACCTCGAAGCTGGTGCGCTCGGCCTTGCCGGCCCACTGCAGGTAGGGCGCACCGCGGCGCTGGATCTCTTCCAGCGCCTTGCGCTCAGGCCGCTCGGCCTTCTGCTTCACCAGCCGTTCGCGCAGGTTGGTGATGACCTCGCGCACGGCGGCAGCGTTGCCCCCAGCCAGCGCGTGGTCCAGCCACGCCAGCACTTCACCCTGCTGCTGGGCGTCGTGTTCCAGGCCGCTGCTCAAGGCATCGACCACCAGGTTCTCCAGCTCGGCGCGGCTGGAATCGAAGTTCAGCACCGGGTCCAGGTGCGGGCTGTAGGCCCATGCCTTCTTCGGCTGCTGCGGGTCGCTGGCTTCGTTGACGAGACCGACCTCGGGGTTGTTCTTCCGGCGGTCGGCATGGCGGTAGCTGATGACTTGGGCGGGCTCGTCTGCCGCGGCGCGCGGGGTCGGCGTGGCCTTGGCCTTGGGCTTCGCGGCGGGCTTGGCCTTGGCTGCGGGCTCGTCGTCGGGCGCCTCGCCGGTCTGCAACTCGAAGTCGTCCGCGCCCGGGGCCGCACCTGCGGCGCGCCCGGTGGCCCCGCCCCGCCCGGGACCCTTCAACAGCAGCCCAGCGGCCACCATGCGGTCGCGGATAGCGTCGAACTCGGCCTCGGTGACGGCCTCCCCCGCGGCTGCCGCCGCCTGCACCCATTTCGGCCGCAACTGGCCGTTGGGCACCTTGCTGCCGTCTACGGGCAGCAGGGTCAGCAGGATGCTTTCAAGGCGGTCAAGTCGTGGGTCTGCCATCTCACTCCCTTTGCTGGTGGGCTGTTCTGTCGTTCAGATCAACAGGTTACCAGCCGAATTCCCCGATTTGACTCAGCCTTGCAGCGCTTCCACCACTGCCTCACCGAGGGCCAGCGATGCCGTCAGCCCGGGCGATTCGATGCCCAGCAGGTTGACCAGTCCGGGCACGCCGTGCTGGGCCGGGCCGTCGATGCGGAAGTCCAGGTTGGGGGCCTCGGGTCCGGCCAGTTTGGGGCGGATGCCGGCGTAGCCGGGTTGCAGCGCGTCGTCGGGCAGGGCGGGCCAGTAGCGTCGCACCTCGGCGTGGAAGGTGTCGGCGCGTTTCGGGTCCACGGTGTAGTCGATCTCGTTCACCCACTGCACATCGGGCCCGAAGCGGGCCTTGGCCCTGCAGGTCCAGCGTCAGGTGCACGCCCAGCCCGCCGGGCTGCGGCACGGGGTAGACCAGGCGCTGGAAGCGCGGCCGGCCCGACAGCGTGAAGTAGTGGCCGCGGGCGTAGT
>JBJTSJ010000331.1:0-3791 GCA_046076605.1 Tabrizicola sp. | reverse complement strand
TGTTCCGGGCGCAGAACCTGGACATCATCATCCGCACTGTGGTCATGGCGACTGCCGTAACACTGGCCTGCGCGATCCTCGCCTTCCCCATCGCCTACTACGCCGCCCGCTATGCCAAGGGCCCCTGGAAGGCCGCCTTCTACCTGGGTGTAATGCTGCCCTTGTGGTCGTCCTACCTGGTCAAGGTCTACGCCTGGAAGCTGATCCTGGCGAAGGAGGGCATCCTGGGCTGGGCCGCCGAAGGCACCGGCACCGGCTTCATCATCGACGGCCTCCTTTCCATTCCTGGCCTCGAAGGCTCCTCCCTCTCTACCTCGCCCTTCGGGACCTTCCTTGTCTTCGTGTACATCTGGCTCCCCTACATGATCCTGCCGATGCAGGCGGCGTTGGAACGCGTCCCCAACTCCATGCTCGAAGCTTCCGCCGACCTGGGCGCGACGCAGGCCCAAACCTTCCGCACGGTGATCCTGCCACTTGCCTTGCCCGGGGTCATCGCGGGCTCGATCTTCACTTTCTCGCTGACCCTGGGCGACTACATCATCCCGCAGATCATCGGGGATTCGTCGCGGTTCATCGGCCTGACCGTGTACCAGCTGCAAGGCACCGCCGGGAACACGCCCCTTGCCGCCGCCTTCGCCGTGGTGCCGATCCTGATCATGGTCATCTACCTGACGCTCGCCAAACGCGCGGGGGCCTTCGATGCGCTCTGACGCCTCCTGGGGATTGAAGGCCGCAGCGCTGGGGGGGCTTCTGTTCCTCCACCTGCCGATCCTCCTCATCTTCCTCTACGCCTTCACGACCGAAGAGCGCAGCTACGCCTTCCCGCCCCCGGGCCTGACCACAGAGTGGTTCGCCGTCGCCTGGAACCGTGAGGACATCTGGCCGCCCCTGTGGCTGTCGCTGCAGGTCGCTGCGATTGCCACGGTCCTCGCCATGATTCTCGGCACGCTCGCTGCCGCCGCCATGGCTCGGGCGAACTTCTTCGGGCGTGACCAGGTCTCGCTCCTGATCCTTCTTCCCATCGCGCTGCCCGGGGTCATCACCGGCATGTCGCTGCGGTCGGCCTTCGGGATCCTCGACATCCCGTTTTCCACCTGGACCATCGTCCTTGGCCACGCGACCTTCTGCATCGTCATCGTCTACAACAACGCCATCGCCCGGATGCGCCGGCTGTCCGGGGGCATCCTTGAAGCCTCCGCCGACCTTGGCGCGAACGCCTTCCAGACCTTCCGCTACGTGCTGCTGCCGAACCTCGGCTCCGCGCTCCTCGCCGGGGGGATGCTCGCCTTTGCCCTGTCCCTTGACGAAGTCATCGTCACCACCTTCACCGCAGGCCAGCAATCCACCCTGCCGATCTGGATGCTGAACGAGCTTGTCCGCCCGCGCCAGCGCCCCGTCACCAATGTCGTCGCCATCGTGGTCTTCGCCGCCACCTTCGTGCCGATCCTCATCGCCTACTACCTCACCCGCGGCGGGTCCGAGACCGCCGGCATGGGCAAATAGGGAGACCTTCCATGACCATCCAGACCAAATTCCTGATCGGCTCTGCCTTCGAGGCGGGCCAGGAGGCCGCCGAACACATTCTGAACCCCCGCACCGGCGGGCTGATCCTGGAACTGCCAGAAGCCTCGACCGCGCAGGTCGACCGGGCGGTGGCCGCCGCGCGGAAGGCATTCGAGGGCTGGTCGCGGACGACCCCGGCAGAACGCTCCGCCGCGCTCTTGACCATTGCCGACCGGATCGAGGCCGAGGCGGATGCCTTCGCGCAGCTGGAGGCCTTGAACTGCGGCAAGCCGATCAATGCCGCGAGGAATGACGAGATTCCGGCCATCGTCGACTGCTTCCGCTACTTCGCGGGCGCGGTGCGCTGCATGACGGGGACGGTGGCGGGGGAATACCTGTCGGGCCATACCTCGATGATCCGGCGGGACCCAGTGGGGGTCGTGGCGTCGATTGCGCCCTGGAACTACCCGCTGATGATGATGGCCTGGAAGCTTGGCCCGGCCATCGGCGGCGGCAATACGGTGGTGTTCAAACCGTCCGAGCAGACACCCCTGACCGCGCTGAAACTGGCGCAGATCCTGGCGGATGTGCTGCCGGAAGGCGTGGTGAACGTCATCGCCGGGCGCGGGCAGACGGTCGGCAACTACCTGATCAACCATCTGCAGGTGGACATGATCAGCCTGACGGGCGATGTGGCGACGGGCAAGAAGATGCTGGATGCCGCGGCCAAGACCGTGAAGCGCACGCATCTGGAACTGGGCGGCAAGGCCCCGGTGGTGGTCTTTGATGACGCCGATGTGGACGCGGTGGTCGAGGGGCTGCGCGCCTTCAGCTTCTACAACGCCGGGCAGGACTGCACTGCCGCCTGCCGGGTCTATGCCGGGAAGAAGATCTACGACAATCTGGTCGCGGACCTCACCCAGGCTGCGTCGTCCATCGTTCTGGGGTCGGAGGACGACGCCACCAATGAAATCGGCCCGCTGATTTCCCAGCGCCAGCGCGACCGGGTGGCGAGCTTCGTGAACCGCGCGAGGGAGCTGAACCATGTCCAGATCACCACGGGCGGCGAGGCGATGGACCAGGGCTTCTACTATCGCCCCACCGTCGTCGCCGGGGCCAAGCAGGACGACGAGATCGTGCGGCGCGAGGTCTTTGGGCCCGTCGTCTCTGTCACCCCCTTCAGCGATGTCGAGGATGCGGTCAACTGGGCCAACGACAGCGACTACGGTTTGGCGTCAAGCGTCTGGACCCGCGACGTGGGCCGGGCGATGGCGACCGCTGCAAGGCTCCGCTACGGCTGCACCTGGATCAACACGCATTTCATGCTGACGAACGAGATGCCCCACGGCGGGTTGAAGCAGAGCGGCTATGGCAAGGACATGTCGGCTTACGCGCTGGAGGATTACACGGTCGTGCGGCATGTGATGGTGAAGCATGGGTGACCCCTCCTCGTTCGCCTTCAGCTCCTCGTCGGTTGCGTCCGGCGAGGAGTGACGAAGTCAACGATGAGCGGTCAGCACCTTACATGTACCCAAAGCATTCCCAACTGCGTTTGGCTTCGGTCCAAAAGCAGACGTTCATTCCGCCAAGCAGGCCGCCGCCCACGTAGCTGAATTGGATTGTGGTCTCTACCCTTGGATCGCCAGGCGGGCCAAATCTGCCATACGAAAAGGTTGGAAAATTGCCATCCTCGTTCTCAAAGCCGTAGTAGCCTTTGCGACCTTCCAAGGATTTGATACCTTTAGGCAGACTTTCCGGAAACGCCTCTTCAAGGGTGTCGGGAAGCCGCCCCTCCCGGTCCTCGAAGAGTAGGACCTGAGCGATCACCGGGTCGAGTTTCTCGAACCGCGACGTTGCAGTGTCGCAGCGGTCTGGCGCACAGCAGCCGGAAAGCACCAAGGCCATCAGAAGTGTTGCAGTTGCGCCTAAGCCCCTCACCTCGCCACCTTCCCTAGTACCGCTTCCGCCCGCTGGTTCAGGCACTTCCCCGCCAGTTCCGCCGCTAGCGCGGCCTTGCGGTAGGCCTCTGGGTTCACGCGAAACATCATAGCAGCCTCGTAGGTCGGGGTTCACCCCGGCTCTTTGGTAGCAGGCTCCAGACCACCCCGTCATCCCCGCTTGGGCCGGGATGACATCAAAAACCACACCTTAGGCTACGCCTAACGCTCGTGGCCAACTCTTTAATTCTAATAATAACCCAGCGATAGTCCACCGTGGACACCCGGTCAGAACCGCTCCGCCCGTAGCACCTCGGCGTCGGTGACCCCGATCACCCCGATATGCCGCTC
>JBJTSJ010000330.1:0-2812 GCA_046076605.1 Tabrizicola sp. | reverse complement strand
AGGACATAGGCGGCGGCCTGCAAGGGCTGCCCCGCCTCAACCAGCTTCAGTGTGTCCAGCGAAAAGGCCGAGAACGTCGTGAACCCGCCGAGGAGGCCAGTCATCAGCAGGAACTGCCAGCTCTCCCGGCTGCCCAAAAGGACGAACAGCACTCCGATGGTGAAGGACCCCAGTACGTTCACCGCAGCCGTTCCCAAGGGCGCGCCAATGGCCGAAACCATCAGATAGCGCAGGACGGAACCCGCAGCGCCGCCAAGCGCGATAAGAGGAAGGGTCAGGGACATGTCCGTCCTTTGCGGCGGGCGGGTCGGATTGTCAATGTGGCCGACCTTGCCGCCCAGCATGTCGATTCGCCAAGCCTAGTTAATGGCCTGCCAGCCATACGCGCGTATGCATGGGATGTAGACGGATCGCAGACGGGATGTAGCCGGCCAGTTTGTTCGAATTGGACAAGGATTAACCCAGCGATTCAAGGGATTTGCCGACGCCGGCCCAAGGTGTTGCGCCCCCCGTTGCGCCACAGCCGATCTCCTTCCGCTAACCAGGGGTTTTACCCCTCCTGACGCTTCGCCCGCAGCTTGGCGAAATACTCCACGCGCTTCTTCAGCTCGCGCTCGAACCCGCGCTCGGGCGGCAAGTACCATACCGGCCGCTTCATGCCTTCGGGGAAGTAGTTCTGGCCCGAGAACCCGTCCTCGGCATCATGGTCATAGGCATAGCCCGCTCCGTAGCCGATCTCCTTCATCATCTTCGTCGGTGCGTTCAGGATATGCTTCGGCGGCATCAGGCTCCCCGTCTCCCGCGCCGCCGCCCGGGCCGCCTTGTAGGCCGTGTAGACCGCATTGGATTTAGGGGCGAGTGCAAGATAAACAACGGCTTGCGCCAGGGCGAGCTCCCCCTCGGGCGAGCCCAGCCGCTCATAGGTCTGCCAGCCATCCAGACAAACCGCCTCGGCCTGCGGGTCGGCCAGCCCGATATCCTCCACCGCCATCCGGGTGATCCGCCGCGCCAGGAACCGGGGGTCCTCGCCCCCCTCCAGCATCCGCGCAAACCAGTAAAGCGCCGCGTCCGGGTCCGACCCGCGCACCGATTTGTGCAGGGCAGAGATCAGGTTGTAGTGCTCCTCCCCCGACTTGTCGTACTTCGCCGCGCGACGCATCAACCTTTGGGAAAGCTGGTCACGGGTAAGGTTCTGATCGACCTTCCACGCCGCCACCTGCTCGATAAGGTTCAACAGCGCCCGCCCGTCCCCATCCGCCATCTCCAGCATCGCTTCCCGCGCTTCGCCCTTCAACGGCAGGGCCCGGCCAAGCTCCTTTTCGGCCCGCTGCGCCAGCCGCTCCAGGTCGGCCAAGGAAAGCCTTTCCAGAACAATGACTTGGCTTCGCGACAGCAGCGCGGCGTTCAGTTCGAAACTGGGATTTTCCGTCGTTGCGCCAACCAGAAGGATCGTCCCATCCTCCATGTGCGGCAGAAACCCATCCTGCTGCGCCTTGTTGAAGCGGTGGATCTCGTCGACGAACAGAAGCGTCCCCTTCCCGTTCTGCCGCCGCAGCTTCGCCGCCTCGAACACTTTCCGCAGCTCCGGCACCCCGGTGAAAATCGCGGAAATCTGCACGAAATGCAGGTCCGTCTCGTCCGCGAGAAGCCGCGCGATGGTGGTCTTCCCCACCCCCGGTGGCCCCCAAAGGATCAACGACGACAAGGACCCCGACGCCAGCATCGCGCCCAAAGGACCGTCGCGCGATAACACCTTTTCCTGCCCGATCACCTCGGCCAGCGCCTTTGGCCGCAGCCGGTCGGCCAGCGGGCGCGGACCAGAGTCCTGGCCTTGGTTTGCAGCAGTGTCGAAAAGATCGGCCATGACCTACCTTAGCGACCGTCGTCGCCGGACTAAAGCCGGAAGCGCAGGCGGAACGGCTCACCCCGCCGGATCAGGTCGATCTGCCAGCGCCGGGCCTGCTGCCGCGCAAGCGTCAGGGCCTCGGTCGGAGTGGAAACCGCAATTCCGTTGATCGCCACCAGGACATCTCCGGCCTGCAAGCCGATGTCATAGGCCAAGTCTCCCGTTTCCAGCACCGCAACCCCGCTGATATCCAGGGGCAAATGCAACTCGCTTATGACCGCAGGATTGATCCGCGCCAGAATCGCGCCGCGCAGGATCACATCCTCGGTCACGACGACGGTCTCACGATCCGGCTCATCCGGGGCCGGGCCAAGCGCGACTTCACCCTCGATTTCCGACCCGTCGTGGAGGTACCGCACCACTTGAACGCCGTCCCCAAGAACCGAAAGCCGATACAAGAACTCCTGCGGCGTGTTTATCGGCGCGCCGCCAAGCGACAGAACAACATCGCCCCCCGCTAGGCCGGCCAGAGCAAAGGGGCTTTGCGGGTGGATCGCGGTGATCATCACACCCAGCGGACGCTCCATCCCAAGGGCTTCGGCCACCGATCCGTCCACCTCTTGCGCCATGAGCCCTGCCCAAGGTCGGGCAAAGCGATCCGCACCCGCCTCTGACTGCGCAATCACGGCCCCCACCAGATTTGACGGCACCGCAAAACCGATCCCGTTCGACCCGCCGCCCCGTGTCAGGATCGCCGTGTTGATCCCCACCAACTGCCCCGTTACGTCGACCAGCGCCCCGCCCGAATTCCCTGGATTGATCGGCGCGTCCGTCTGCACGAAATACCCCGTCCCGTCCCCGACCTGCAGCGCTGACCGGGCAAGCCCAGACACGATTCCGGAACTGACGGTCTGCCCCACCCCGAAAGGGTTGCCGATGGCCAGGACCAGATCGCCGACCTGCAAG
>JBJTSJ010000329.1:0-5305 GCA_046076605.1 Tabrizicola sp. | reverse complement strand
CTCGCCCGGCATCATCACGTCCATGACGATCAGGTCGAACTCCAGCCCGCCCAGGATCCTCCGGGCCTGCGCTGCATCGCGCGCGACCGATACCAGGAACCCGTTCCGCACCAGGAACTTCTGCAAAAGCCCGCGAATACGCTCGTCATCATCGACGATCAGAAGGTGAGCGTCCGGAACCATCAGCCACCCTCCTTCAGCCGGCTGTACTGACGCCGCATTTCCGGGTCCATCATCGCCTCCAGCACCTGCCGGAAGCCCGCCACCGCCTGCGGCCCCGCCGCGCGATACGCCGCCCGCATCCGCGCCCGCTGCGCGTCCGAGAGTTCCCGTTCCAGCATCTGTCCCTTGTCCGTCAAATGCAGATGCCGTTCCCGCGCATCCACCTTGCCCTTTTCACTTCGAACAAGGCCATCCTCGATCAAGGTGCGCAACACACGATTCAACGACTGCTTTGTAACACCCAGGATCGACAAGAGGTTCGACACCGTCGTCCCGGGCGACCGATGGATGAAATGGATCGCCCGGTGATGCGCCCGGCCATAGTCCTTCCCCTCCAGGATCCGGTCCGGGTCCGCCGTGAACCCGCGATAGGCGAAAAACATCGCCTCGATGCCCTTCCGCAACTGCTCGTCCGTCAGGTACAGCAGGTTCTCCCCGCCCGGTGTCTCGGCCATCGCGTCCTCCGTTTCACCAGAATTTACGTCAGCCTTGTTGACTTTCCAAGCACGAACCCGTAACTCTCCGTCGATTTGGCGCAAGAATCTGTCCGAAGCGGACCTTTCAGGCGCAACATTCGAAAAGCTGGAGGCTGGAATGTCTGGTTACGACGATCGCGACGGGTTCATCTGGATGGATGGCAAGCTGGTGGAATGGCGTTCGGCGAACGTCCACATCCTGACCCACGCGCTCCATTATGCCTCGGCCGTCTTCGAAGGCGAACGGTGCTACAACGGCAAGATCTTCAAGGGCCACGAACATTCCGTCCGCCTCCTGAAGTCGGGTGAGCTTCTCGACATGCCGATCCCCTACACCGCCGACCAGATTGACGCCGCCAAGGAAGCGACCCTCAAGGCCAACGGCCTGACCGACGCCTACGTCCGGGCGATCGCCTGGCGCGGCGCGGGCCCCGACATGGGTGTCGCCAGCCTGCAGAACCCCGTCCGCCTGGCCGTGGCCTGCTGGACCTGGGGCAGCTACTACGGTGACGCCAAGTTCAAGGGCGCCAAGCTCGACATCGCCAAGTGGAAGCGTCCCTCGCCCGAAACGATCCCCTCGGAAGCCAAGGCCGCCGGCCTCTACATGATCTGCACCATGTCCAAGCACGCTGCCCAGGCCAAGGGCTGCAGTGACGCGATGATGTTCGACTACCGCGGCTACGTGGCCGAGGCGACCGGCGCCAACATCTTCTTCGTCAAGGATGGCGAGGTGCACACCCCCAAGGCCGATTGCTTCCTGAACGGCCTGACGCGCCAAACCGTGATCCAGATGCTGAAGGACATGCAGATCAAGGTTCACGAACGCCACATCATGCCTGAAGAGCTTGAAAGCTTCGAACAGTGCTGGCTGACCGGCACCGCTGCCGAAGTCACCCCCGTCGGCCAGATCGGCGACTACAACTTCGAAGTGGGCGAGCTGACCAAGCGCGTCGCCACCGAATACGAACGCCTCGTCCGCGCCTGACGGGCGCCAGATTCCATCCGCGTCGATCGCCGCGCTTTGGCGGTCGATCGCGGGTAGGTTTCGGCCGCTGCCGTGATTGTGCCCGGACATGTCATCAAAGCGCCCTTTTCCGGGCTTTTGATGCACCCAGCACGCGCCAGAAAAGCCGAGTCGCAGCCGGTGTCATTCGTTCCTTTGCCCTCCGTTCCAATGTCATATGTTTCCAACGCCATCTTTCGGACTGAAGTCCGCGGCGGTGTAGCAGTCACACGACCTTTCCCATTCGTGCGCTTGTCCTTTGGGAAGTTGATGGCCGCGCTCCTCGCCATCGATTTCGGCTTCATCATCGTGAACATAGCTGCGGTCCTGGCCGCAAAGGCGCATGTGATCGCAGCGGTCCCTGAAATGCTGAAGGTCACCCACGACCTGGCCCTGCCAGAGGACTTTAACTACGTAAAATGGGCGGTGATCGCCGCCGCCCTGATTTGGCTCTCGATCCGCGACCGCTGGTTGCCGCCGCTTCTCTGGGCCGTTGTCTTCCTGATGATCCTTGCCGACGACTCGCTTCAGTTCCACGAAACGCTCGGGCACGCGATGTCGACTGCGCTGGATCTGCCCTCGAACGCGATGCTCTACGGCGACGATCTGGGTGAGGTCGCTGTATTCGGCATCATGGGACTGATCGCGCTGGGGCTGGGCATCGCCGCCTTCTCGCAGTCCGGTCGCGCATCCCGCGTCCTTGGGCTGCGGTATTGCATTGTGATCGCCGGTCTCGGCTTCTTCGGCGTCGGCATCGATACCGCGCATCAGATCATCGTCCATCTGCTGAATGGCACCTGGTTCGACACCGTGCTGCAGCAGATTGCCGGGATGCTGGAAGACGGCGGCGAGATGGTGGTCGGCAGTCTGGCGCTGGCCTTGACCCTGGCGGCCGATCCGATCCGCCCGGACGACACGCCCGAACCTTCTGTCTGAAGCGCCTGTCAAACAGGGCAGGGTCCTTCACCGGACTCCTGCCCTGCCATTGGTCCCTTTCGGTCAGACGACTTCCGTCTCGACCTCGATGTTGCCCTTGGTCGCGTTCGAATACGGGCAGATGAAATGGCCACGCTCGGCGATCTTCTCCGCCACCGCGCGATCAACGCCCGGCATGCTGACCACCAGCTTGACCTTCAGCCCAAACCCGCCATCCGACCGCGGGCCGATACCGACATGGGCTGTCACCGTCGCATTGTCCGGCACCGAACCCAGCTTCTCGCTGCCCGCCGCAAAGCGCATCGCGCCCAGGTAGCAGGCGCTGTAGCCCAGCGCGAACAGCTCTTCCGGGTTATGCCCCAAGCCCGAGCCGCCCAACTCCTTCGGGCTGGCATGCGTCACCGTCAGCTGACCATTTGCGAGGCTGGCCACACCATTGCGCCCGCCGCCGGTTGCCTTTGCCTCGGTCCAGTATTTTGCATCAACGCTCATGTTTGGAATCCTTCCATTGCGATTAGATCGTGCACGATTGATATTTGGCAGCCCTTGGCCAACCTGTCAAGCGCTTGCATTTAAGTCGCGCGCGATATATCAGGTTCCCATGAGCCTCACGCCCTCCGACATGCTCTGCTTTGCGCTGCATTCTGCCGCCCACGCCGTGCATGCCGCCTATGCACCGCTTCTGCAGCCGCTCGGCCTGACCTATCCGCAATATCTGGCCATCGCGGCGCTGAACGCGACTGACGGGCTGACTGTCAGCCAGCTGGGGGCCGAGCTTCGGCTGGAATCGAACACGCTCACCCCGCTCCTCAAGCGGATGGAGACCTGCGGCTGGCTCACCCGCAGCCGGGACACCAGGGACGAACGGCAGGTCCGTCTACGCCTGACCGAGGCTGGTCGTGTGCTTGCGGCTCAGACCGCCAAGGTTCCCCGCGCCTTTGCCGAAAAGACGGGGCTGCAGCAGTCCGAACTGGCGGATTTGCGCGACATCCTGGCCGTGCTGCGGGACAAGCTGAAACCGGCCAAAGCTTGACTGGCGGTTAACGCCCGCGCCGAAGTCCTTGATTTTGCTGGCCCCGATTTTCTGTCCACCGTGGACAGCTCAGGCACTGCGACCCCGCTCGATCCGCAGGAACTGGACCAGTCGGGCCGCGCCCGAAGCCCCCCGCGGCCGCAGCCAGGTATCCCTCGGTGTCCGGGCCAGCCGCAGGAAATGCTTGACGCGGCCCCCGTTCGTCCGGGTGCGATGATCGGCAAGATGACGGCTCATGCTCTTCTCCCAGGCTTCAGCATCGCCACCAGCATGCACCCGAATCGTCGGTTCCCCAACCGCGTTCCGCAACCCCCCGGCATCAAACAGCCGAAAAGCCGCCGTCCACAAACAGCTGCGCCCCGGTGACGAAATCCGAATCGTCCGAGGCCAGGTACAGCGCCGCCCGCGCCACATCCTCCGGCTGCCCCATTCTGCCTTGCGCCGCCGAAATTGCCGCGTCCGACACGTCGACGCCCAGTTTCATCAACCCCTCGACCTCACGATTGCCATGCGGCGTCGCGATGAACCCCGGACAGACCGCGTTGCAGCGGATGCCCTTGTCCCGGAACTCCACCGCAATCGCCCGCGCGAACATGTGGCAGGCCCCCTTGGTCGCATCGTACAGCACCTCGTTCGGGGTCGCATAGACCGCCGAGATCGAGGACGTGCAGACAATCGACCCGCCCCCCGCCGCGATCATCCCCGGCAGCACCGCACGGGTCATCAGGTACATCGATTTCACGTTCACATCGAACAGGAAGTCCCAGTCCGCCTCCTCAGTCTCCAGGAACGGCTTGATGACGATGGTCCCGGCATGGTTGAACAGCACGTTCACCGGCCCCAAGCCTTCGTTGACCGCCGCAACCGCCGCCTCGACCTCCGCCTTCGACGACACGTCCGCGCGGGCAAACACCGCCCGATGACCCTTGGCGACCAACTCGGCCACCAGGGCCTCCCCAGCCTCGACGTTGCGGTCGATCACGCCGACCGCCGCCCCTTCCGCCGCGAACAGCCGGGCCGAGGCCGCTCCCATCCCCGTCGCCCCACCCGAAATGATCGCCGTCTTGCCTTTCAACCGGTCCATGCCTGCCCCCTCAGCCGCTCCACCGCCCAGCGCGCCGCATCCGCCACCGCCGGATCGGCATCCTCGACCAACCCCTGCGCCACCGCCGCCAAGCCCGGCGAATGCGAGTTTCCAATCGCATAAAGCACGTTTCGCACGAACCTGTCGCGCCCGATCCGCTTGATCGGTGACCCCGCGAACCGCGTGCGGAACTCGGCATCGTCCAGCGCGGCCAATTCCGCCAACTCCGGCAGCCCATGCTTCGGCTGATAGCCGATCTCCTGCGCTGCCACGGCGAACTTGTTCCAGGGGCAGACCGCCAGACAGTCATCGCACCCGTAGATACGGTTGCCGATACAGGCCCGAAGCTCTGTATCTACGGGTCCTTTGTGCTCGATGGTCAAGTAGGAAATGCAGCGCCGCGCATCCAGTTGATAAGGCGCGGGAAAAGCACGGGTCGGGCAGATGTCCAGGCAGGCCGTGCAGGTCCCGCAATGGCTGACCTCCGGCGCATCCGGCTCTAGTTCCAGCGTGGTGAAGATCGCCCCCAGGAACACCCAGTTCCCCAGATC
>JBJTSJ010000328.1:0-14913 GCA_046076605.1 Tabrizicola sp. | reverse complement strand
CTCACCGGTAGCAAACGGATTTGACGGCGGTCACGACCTCGGCGGGCGTGATCAGGGCGAACTTCTCCAGGTTGGCCGCATAGGGCATCGGCACATCCTTGCCCGTGCATGTCACGACCGGAGCGTCCAGGTAGTCGAACGCCCGCTGCATGATCGTCGATGCCAGATGGTCGCCGATGGACCCCACCGGGAAGCCTTCTTCCACCGTCACGCAGCGGTTGGTCTTCATCACACTGGCGAGGACCGTGTCATAGTCGATGGGCCGCAGCGTCCGCAGGTTCACCACCTCGGCGCTGATCCCCTCCTTCGCCAGCTCCTCCGCCGCCGCCAGCGCATGGCTGACGCCAATCCCGAAGGATACGATGGTCACATCCGACCCCGCCCGCATGATCGACGCCTTCCCGAACGGCACCACGAAACTCGGGTCCACCGGCACCTCGAAGGACCGACCATACATGATCTCGTTTTCCAGGAACACGACCGGGTTCGGGTCGCGAATGGCGCTCTTCAACAGCCCCTTCGCATCCGCCGCCGAGTAGGGCATGCAGACCCGCAGGCCCGGGATCGCCGCATACCAGGCCGCGAAGTCCTGGGAATGCTGCGCGCCCACCCGCGCCGCCGCCCCGTTCGGGCCGCGGAACACCATCGGGCTGCCCATCTGGCCCCCCGACATGTACAGCGTCTTCGCGGCCGAGTTCAGGATATGGTCAATCGCCTGCAGCGAAAAGTTGAAGGTCATGAACTCGACAATCGGCTTCAGGCCCCCCCAGGACGCACCAACCCCGATCCCGGCAAAGCCCATCTCGGTGATCGGCGTATCCACGACCCGCTTCGCCCCGAACTCGTCCAGCAACCCTTGGGAAATCTTGTAGGCCCCCTGATACTCGCCGACCTCTTCCCCCATCAGGAAGACCGTCGGATCGGCCCGCATCTCCTCGGCCATCGCCTCGCGCAGGGCCTCGCGGACGGTCATCGTCTTGGTCGGGCCTTCGGGCAGGTCGGTGTGCGGCCAGCCGACCGCCGCGACCGGGGCGGGGGCAGGGGCTGCAGCCACCGCCGCAATCGGAGCCGCCGCGACCGGAGCCGCCGCCGGAGCTGCCGCCGCCGGGGCAGGGGCCGCGTCACTGACGCTCTCGCCCTCTTCCACCAACACCGCTATCGGCGTGTTCACCTTCACGCCCGCCGTGCCTTCGGCGACCAGGATCTTGCCGACGACGCCTTCATCGACCGCCTCGAACTCCATCGTCGCCTTGTCGGTCTCGATCTCGGCCAAGATCTGCCCGGACTTGACCGTATCGCCTTGCTTCACCAGCCATTTGGCCAGCGTGCCTTCCTCCATAGTGGGCGAAAGCGCAGGCATCAGCACGTTGATCATTGATTTCCTCCGAGATTATCCAAGCCAGTTTGCTTGATCGATTCGAACCAGCATGTCGTACGATTGTAGGATCGCGGATCGGACGACGGTTGCTGTGGATGCCAACAAGGCGCACTGGCTCACCGATAATCGTTTCCTTGATTGGGCCGAGGCTGTGTGGAAACTCGCCCGGAGTCGGTGGTCAAGGAAAGATCTTCTACGTAGAAGCGTTGGGGCGGAATCTTTCCCAACTCACCGCCCCTCCGAGCCGACAGTCGGAAAATCGTTCTGGCGGAAGACTCGAGATCCGAGTTTCCACACAGCCTCGGCCTCATCCTGCCCGAGATTCGCCTGACTGACGAGGCCGCGCTTCCTCAGGGTCAATATCGCATCCGCCTGCAGGGGGTCGAAAGGGTGTCCGATCGGCTTTATCCGGATCGCGTGCTGGTCCTGCTGGCCGACGGGACCCCTGCGCCGGACGGCTTAGAGACGAAAGAGCCGGTCTATGGCGCGCCGGCGCGCTGGATCCGGCCTGACCAACAGGAAGATGCGGCGCTTTCCGGTCTGACGGTCGTCTCTCCTACCGAAGTCCTGGCGACACACTTGCTTGAGGTCTTGAAGGCAAACCTGTCTAGACTCCTGTCCTTGCGGGGGCTTCGCCGACTGCTTGATGAGTTCGTCCGGCTCTCTGATCCGGCGCGCGCCGAAGCAAACCGGAAGCTTTTGGACGAACTCCTTCCCGAAAAAGTGCCATTGGATCTGCTGCACTCGGTCCTGCGCCTGCTTCTGGATGAAAAGGTATCGATCCGGAACCTGCCGCTGATCCTGGAAGCCATCGCCGAAGCTCGGGGTCTCGGCACACCAGAAGCAATCTGCGAGCATGTCCGACAGCGGCTGGGTTTCCAGATCGTCGCCGAGCTGAAACGTCAGGACGGCTCGATTCCCCTGATCCAGCTCGCGCCTGACTGGGAGAAGACCTTCACGACCTACCAGATCGACGGCGACCGCGGGCAACGTGACATCGCCTTGCCGCCCGAGCTTTTCGCGCGCCTTGCCAACGGCCTGACCGAGCGGGCCAATCGCGCGGCCGAAAGCGGCATCTATCCCGCCCTGGTGACTTCGGTTGGCCGCAGGCGGTTTCTTCGAACGGTCGTGCAAGCGAAGGGTTTGCAGATGCCTGTCCTGTCCTATGACGAGATCAGCACAGACGCCAGGCCGGCTCTGCTGGGGCAAGTGCCTGCATGAATGGAGTCCTGCAAGCACTGTCTGGCCTTCTCGATCTTGCCGACGGTCTGGCTTGGGCTGCGGCCCTTGCATTTGTCCGGATCGGCGCGATGGCAGCCTTGATTCCCGGCATCGGAGATCCCGCAGTTCCTCAGCGCATCAAGCTGGCAGCGATTCTCGCCTTCACGGTGGTACTGTCGCCACTTCTTGCCGATCGCCTCGCAACGACAGGACTTGAGCCGTCTTTCATGGCACTTGGTGGTGAAGCAATTGCTGGCCTGATCCTCGGGATCGGGCTTCGGCTATTCCTGGTGGCCGTGCAGACTGCTGCAGCAATCATCGCTCAGGCCACGACCCTTTCGCAGCTGTTTTCCGGCGCAGCACCAGAGCCGCAACCTGCCATGGGCAACCTGTTCCTGATCGCTGCGATCACTCTGGCCATGACGGCAGGGCTTCATGTGCGGGCAATCGAGCTTGTGCTGCTGTCCTATGACATCCTTCCTGCAGGCGGCTATCCTTCGGCCAGAGATGCGGCTGATTGGAGCTTGGCGCTAATCAGCCGGACGTTCAGCCTGGCTTTCAGCCTTGCAGCCCCGTTCGTAATTGCTTCGATGCTGTACAATCTCGCGCTCGGCTCCATTAACCGGGCCATGCCGACCCTCATGGTTTCGATGGTCGGAGCACCGGCGCTGACCCTTGGCGCATTGGCGCTCATGGCAGTCGCAAGCCCCTTCTTGTTGGCGGCCTGGCTGGCTGCCTTCTCCGAGCACCTCGCACAACCATTTGCGGTCGTGCCATGAGTGACCAAGAGGACGATGCCGACAAGCAGCATGAAGCGACCCAGCAGAAGCTGGATCAGGCGCGAAAAGACGGCGACATTCCGAGTTCGGTCGATCTGCAGACGGCGGCTTCGACAGCTGGATTCTTGCTTGCTCTGTTCAGTCTTGGGTCCTGGGCGATCACAAAGACCGGAACTGCAGGCATGGTTCTGCTTGAACAGTCGGATCGGCTGTCCGAATTGGTCGCCGCTGGCAGCAGCGGCGTCGTCGGAGGTCTGGTTCTTGGCCTCGCAGTTCCGCCGATCGCTCTGCTTCTGGTCTCCCCGGTGGTGGTGATGGCATTGCTGATTTCCAGTCGTGCCGTAGTCTTTGCGCCGAAGAAGTTGGCGCCGAAGCTTTCCCGCATCTCACCGATCGCAATGGCCAAGCACAAGTTTGGTGCAGCGGGGCTGGTCGAGTTCGCAAAAAGCTCGACCAAACTGGTCCTTGTGTCTGTCATCCTGTATTTTCTGCTCGGAAACCGGATGGATGACATTCTGGCAACCCTTTACCTCAGCCCGGCGATGTCGGCGGCCCTGATGGCGCAACTGGTACTGGAATTCCTGTTTATCTTGCTCTTGATTCAACCGGCCATAGGGGGCGCAGACTTCCTTTGGCAGAACCATCACCACCGGCAGAAACTTCGAATGTCCCGCAAGGAGGTGATGGATGAATTCAAGGAGAGCGAAGGTGATCCGCATCTGAAGTCGGCGCGCCGTCAGCGGGCACAGGAGGTGGCGACCAACCGGATGCTGAGCGACGTTGCCAGCGCGGATGTCGTCGTCGTCAACCCGACGCACTATGCCGTTGCACTGAAGTGGGAACGGACGAAAGGTGGCGCACCTCTCTGCGTTGCCAAGGGCGTCGACGAGGTCGCCAGGAAGATCAGGGAACGCGCCGCCGAGAACGGAGTTCCTATCCACAGCGACCCGCCGACGGCTCGCGCCATTCATGCCACGGTTGAGGTCGGACAGGAGATCCGGGTTGAACACTACCGCGCCATTGCCGCCGCGATCCGCTTTGCCGATGCGATGCGCAGAAAGGCCCGGAAAAGATGAGCAAGACCAAGGATCTGGCGCAACTCGCAGATTTGGCGCAGCTGATGCTGGACCACCGACTTGGAACCTTGAAGACAAGTTCTGACCGGCTTGAACAGAGCCGCATGCAGCTCCTGGCCCTCAACCAGAGTGCCGAGCCATTTGATCTTGACCCGGTGACCACCATCAGGGTTGGCCTCGAATATGAGAGATGGGCGGATCAACGGCGGGCGGAGCTGAATCTGGTCATTGCCCGCCAGTCAGCCGCCTGGCTGGAAGCCCGCGGTGAAGCACAGATGGCCTTCGGTCGGCTTCAGGCGCTGCGAGCCTTGGCTGAGAAAAGCAAGTCCGGCCGGAGATAGATGCACGACGGAACGCAGCACGCATCCGGCGCCCTTGGAACAGTATGCATAACTGCGATGTCCTGAGGAGGACCTTCCGGCCTCATGGTCGGGATGGAAGGACTCAGCTGTCCTGGCGCGCAATGTCCGTGATCAGAACGTCAGAGACCGCTGTGCCAAGGATCATGGCGGCTGCCTCCTTCAAATTGGTGCGCAGAACAACAAGATTTGCACCATCGGTGAAGGATCCGGAGAACCCTCCAACGTTGGCATGATCGAACAGAACGCTAAGGAAGACATCGCGCAGCTTTGGCTCACGCTGGTAGACTGCTTCAGTGTTGCCGGCCGCAACTTCCAGCGAAAGCGACAGAACGACCATGGACGCAACGCGACCGTCCTCGACCACCGGAACCACGAACTGGTTGTTCATCTTCACATATTCGGGCGCACCTTCGACCGGCTCGGCATCTTCGGCCTCGCCGTCTTCGGCATGCTCGCCGTCCTTGGCCGGAGCCTCGCCACCTTCAGCCGCGTGTTCCGCGCTGGGCCGCAGAACCAGGCCGACGCCGATACCTCCGCCAAGGCCGATCAGCGCGAGGAGAATTGGAAGGAGTTTGCGCAACATGATCAGAACGGCATCACAATGTCTGCGACCTGCTGGCCATAGGTCGGCTGCTGCATGTCGGTGATCTGGCCCCGGCCGCCATAGGCGATCCGCGCGCCGGCAATCTTGTCGTAGGTGATCTCGTTGTCACGTGAGATATCGCTTGGGCGGACATAGCCGGTCACGATCAGCTCGCGCATCTCAAAGTTTACCCGGACCTCCTGCTGACCCTCGATCTTCAAGACACCGTTCGGCAGCTGTTCGACCACGGTTGCGGCGATGCGCAGCGTCAGCTTCTCCTTGCGGGACACCGAACCCTGACCCTTGAAGGTCGATGACGAGTTCATGTCGAACGCGTCGCCCATGCTGGCCCCGTCGGGTAGGCTTTCGTTCAGACGCTGGGGAATGCCGAGCAGATCCGGGATGCCAGCGCTCTGCTCGCCGCTCCGGCTTCTGCCGGTGGAGTTCGAGATCGAGGCGCTGTCGTCGATCTCGATCACCACGGTCAAGATATCGCCCCGCTGGGCAGCGCGCCGATCACCAAACAACGACTGCGTTCCGCCGGTCCAGAGTGACGAGCCGTCCGATACCGTGGCGGGCGGCACATCCTCGGGCATCGAAGAGGCGTACATCGCATAGTGCTGGTCTGTGCCTTCCAGACCCGAGAATTCGGGCGCCCGACCAACCTGTTCCAGTTTGCCACAGCCAGCCACCGCCAGTGTCAAAATCATGCAGGACCGCATCATCATCTTATTCATTCCATCCAACATAGACTGTTCCGTCCGGACCGACCCGACCGGTCACCGTGTTTCGCGAGCCAAGGTTCATCACCCGGACCTCATCACCCACCGAGCCGCGCGCCAGCGCGCGGCCTTCTGTCGATATCGCAAGCCCGCCCGAGAGGTAGACGAGTGTTACCGGCTGGTTGCGCTCGACCAGGGTCGGAGGGCCCAGGTCGCCCAGCCGTACTGGTTTGCCTGCGTAGATAGAAACGCGCGCCTCAAGCCCGATGGCCTGAGCCGGATCGGACATCGCACCAGGCAGCTCGGCGCTGACAAGTGTAAGATCCTCAGCCGCGATCAGTGACTTGGCACGGATCGTCCGCGTCGCGACCACGCTTTCAGCCAGGACTGGCTGCGCCAGCATCACGAAGACGAGACATCGCAGCATCAGCGCACCTGCGTCGTTGCGGCCAGCATCTGGTCGGCCGCAGTGATCACCTTCGCATTCAGCTCGTACCCGCGCTGCGCCTTGATCAGTTCGGTCACCTCACGAACCGCATCAACCGAGCTGCCCTCAAGATAGCCGTGACGAAGCGTTCCCAGACCCTCGGCACCGGGGGTTCCCGAGAACGCCGCACCCGATGCCGGGCTTTCCAGGAAAAGGTTCGACCCGATCGCCTCCAGTCCCTTTTCGTTCGGGAAGGACGAGATCGTCAGCTGGCCAATAAGTTCCGGATCCACGCGATCTGCGAAGTCCGCCCAAACCTCGCCCGAGGGACTTATGGTCAGACCGCGGGCATCCGATGGAATCGTGATGCCAGGAACCACCGGATAGCCGTCAGAAGTCACGATCAGTCCTTCGGCAGATCGGCTCGATCTTCCGGGTCGGCTCTGTCCCTTCAGGACGGACCCGTTCAGCCGAAACCCGTCGCACCCGACCCGTCGCACATCGAAGCGGAAAAAACGCCGCCAACAGCAGATTCCCCGCCTACTGCTGCGCTTCAAGATCAGGCCGGGCCAGCAGGGTATTCATCAACCTCACAGGGTTCCGCGCCTTTGCCGAACCAGGTAGGGCATAGCCAAGAAACGTCTGACCTTTCTGGCCAGGATGAATCCGGCCCGAAGCCGTCTGTCGTCAGCTTCTGGGAGCGTATCTTCTCGGATCGGTCAACTTTGAAGCATTCTGAGTCCCGGTTCCAATCCAGCGATCCTCTGACGGCGTTTGGTCCGTTGCAGATGACAGCCGTGATCGAAGCCGCGTCCAACGCATTCTCGGAGAAAGGCCTCAGCGTTGCAGATGCCGGCGGATCGCTTGCGACCGATCCAGCACCTGAACCGAGAAATCCTCCGGCCCCATCCGCTTCGCTCGCATGGTCTAGGGAACAGCTTGGAGATTTGTTCACCAACGCTCTGCCGCAATGGGTTTTCTCGGACTGGCAGAGTGCCTTGTCGGAAGCCGATCAGCGGCCGGAGCTGTCTTTTTCCTCGCTTTCCGTCCTGTCTGCCGGACCAGCGTCAGGGACCCCAACAGCGGGCGCGACAGGACCGAACTTCCCGGTTCCACAGATCGCATCCCAACTGGCAACCGTCCTTGTGCGCAACGAAACCGGCATGACCGAGCTCGCTTTGGCGCCAGAGGAGTTGGGCAAGGTAAGACTTCGCATGGAACCGGATTCGGTCAATCCGGATCGTATCATCATCCTGATAAGCGTCGAGCGGCCCGAAACCCTTGACCTTTTCCGTCGGCATGCCGGCGAACTGGCCGAGGCGATCCGTAGCGCGGGTTACTCGGGCGCCGATATCGGCTTCGGACAGAACAGCCAGGATGGCGGATCCGGTCACAGAAAAGAACCCGCTTCCGCAGGACCGGGGCTTGCTTTTGACGAGGTAGGTCCCGCCGAGGCCGCACGCCTGCATACCCTCGGCGTTTCACTCGATCTAAGATTGTGAGGCAATAATGGACGTCACTTCCGCCACAACGACTTCACCTTCGACCATAAGCAGCGCGTCGGCACCGTCTAAGATCACTTCCGACTTCAATACCTTCCTGCGAATGCTGACGGTCCAGATGCAGAATCAGGATCCGCTGAACCCGATCGATTCGGCGGATTATGCAGTTCAGCTTGCCACCTTTTCCGGGGTGGAGCAGCAAGTGCGGACAAACCAGTTGCTTGTTGATCTTCAAGGAAGATTCCAACAGTTGGGTATGGCGGAAATGGCCACCTGGATTGGAAAGGAAGCCAGATCCGATGCGCCAGTGCGATACGAGGGACAGCCTGTTACCCTGACACTAAATCCGGCCGTCGGATCCAATCGTGCAGTCCTCGCCATTCGGGATAGCGCTGGCAATCTGGTTTCCCGCGAAGAAGTTCCCGTCAGCACCGAACCCTACCAGTGGCTTGGGGGCGGACCGGATGGTTCGCCACTTCCGCCCGGCAACTACTCTATCCAGCTTGAAAGCATGAATGGCGAGACCGTCATCAATTCCCGTCCGGTAGAACACTATGCGCGGGTGATCGAGGTGAAGGCTGGAAGTTCGGGGACAACCTTGGTCCTGGAGGGCGGGATCGAGGTTCCGACTTCGCGAGTGACAGGCCTTCGCAGCCCCGTCGGCTGATGACGTCAAGGAATTTCCTGCCGGTGGCCTCGCTCCGATAATGCAGAGCTACGAAGACCCAGATTGACGGTGTAGTCACTCTGACGGTGGGGTTGCGCTGCCAATAGCTCTGCTTGGGAATTGCGACGAAACTGTCGCGATCCAGCTGCGCATCGGCTATGTGCAAAGACAAAAGCAGGTGCGGGCGCACGTCGGCCCCCCTTGCCTGGAATCTGCTTGGTTCTTCCACATTCGAGGGTCGTTTGATGACAAGGAAAGTCTGTCTGGTTACCGGGGGCGGGCGTGGTATCGGTGCTGCCGTAGCACGGGAAATGCATGGTCGTGGCTATGCAATGGTCCTCATGTCACCCTCAGAAAGCTGCGAGGCGCTTGCGGCCGAACTTGGTGGCGTTGCCCATCGAGGCGTCGCGCAAAGCGCCGATGACCTGAAGGCTGTGGTCGATCTGGCCCTTTCCACCTACGGTCGGATTGACGCCGTGCTGAACCATACCGGCCATCCGCCAAAGGGTGACCTGTTGTCGATCCCGGATGAGGGCTGGGACCTTGCGCATGACATGATCCTGACCTCGGTGATCCGCATGGCACGACTTGTGACGCCAGTGATGGAAAACCAGAAGTCCGGCTCGATCGTGAATGTCACCACCTATGCCAGTCACGAGCCGTCGTTGTGGTTTCCAGCGTCGTGCACCTATCGCGCGGCCGTCTCGACATTCACCAAGCTTTACTCCGACCGCTATGGCCTGGCCAACATCCGGATGAACTGCCTCGCGCCCGGCTTCACCGACAGCCTCGACGTCGCAAAGTATGGCGAGCTTGCTGCCCTGAAGCGGATCGGAACCGTGAAGGAACAGGCCAAGGCCGCAGCGTTCCTTTTGTCCGACGACAGCAGTTATGTCACCGGCCAGACGTTGCGGGTGGATGGCGGCTTGACCCGGTCGGTCTGATCAAGACCTGCGCCGAACTATGCTGTCGGCGTGAAGTCGAACTTCATGATGTGCCGATAGACCTGTCCGGGATCCAACCGGGCTGACGGAAAATGCGGCATGTTCGGAGAGTTTGGAAAACGCTGGGTCTCTGCAGCAAACCCGGCAAAGCGCGGATATCGTGCCCCGGCCTTGCCAGACGTCCCAGCAAAATGCGCCCCGGTGTAAAGCTGCAGGCCGGGCTCGGTGGTCGAAAGCTGCATCCGCCTGCCGGAAACCGGGTCTTCCGCGCACAGGCAGGGCCGCAAGCCCGTAACATCCGTTGGTGACGACAGGCAAAGGTTGTGGTCAAAGCCGCCAGGCCCCGGCATTTCTGTACCGATCGCCCGCGGAGCCCTGAAATCGAAGGGTGTGTCAGCGACCTTCCGGACTTCACCCGTCGGGATCAACCGTTCGTCCACCGGAAGATAGAACGCGGCATCGACCTGCAGGCTCTGCCCCAGGACATCGCCAGATCCATGCCCCGCCAGATTGAAGTAGGCATGATTGACCAGATTGACCACCGTCGGCGCATCAGTCCGGGCTTCCATTTCAATGGTCAGCCCCAGGCCTGCGACCCGATAGGTTACGCGCGCCGTCATCGCCCCGGGATAGCCCATCTCACCCGCCGGCGACTGGGTTGCCAGGGTCACACGCGCGTCCGAATGGTCCTCGATCTCCCAGAGCTTGGTATCCAGGCCCGACCGCCCGCCATGCAGGTGCTGCTGGCCTTCGTTGCAGTCCAACTGGATCGCTCGTCCGTCCAGGCTGAACCGCCCGTTGGCAACCCGGTTTGAATATCGCCCGCAGGTCGCCCCTAGATAGCCGCCCTGATCCTGCCAGTCGGTCAACTTGTCAAAGCCCAGGACGATGTCCGCCAGCGTGCCGGCCCGGTCTGGAACCCAAAGTTCTGCCAGCCTTGCGCCATTCGTCAGGATCTCTGCCCGCAGGCCCTTCCCGCCGGTCAGCGTGATCCGGTGGACATCCTGGCCTCCAAGTTGGCCGACAGTGACCATGCGTGCCATGGTCACGCCGACCAGGTCTGCGGCAATAGCGCGTCTGGGACATTCTGGTACGCCACCGGTCGCAGCCAACGGCGGATCGAAAGCGTACCCACCGAGGTCGCGCCAAAGTTCGTCGATGCCGGATAGGGGCCGCCATGCACTTGGGCGTCCACAACCTCGACCCCGGTCGGAAAGCCGTTGGCCAGAATCCTGCCGGCCTTGCGTTCAAGGACCGGCATCAGCAGCTTCGCAAGGTCCATGTCGTCGGGATCAAGGTGCAGCGTGCAAGTCAGCTGCCCGTCCAGGCTCCGGGCAATTGCCTGCATTTCCGTAGCATGCCGCACCCTCACAATTAGGCCCAGTGGACCAAAGACCTCTTCCGCAAGCCTGTGGTCCGCCAGCCACTCCGCGCCGGACACTTCGAAAAGACAGGGCGAGGCTGCCCGCTGGTCGCACGCGGTGGTCAGCACGGACCGGACGCCGCTACCACTTGCAATACGGTCCCTTCCCGAACGGAAGGCCTCGGCAATGCCATCCGTCAGCATGGTCTGCGGTCCGACTGCCCCGACAGCCACCTTTGCGGCGGCTACAAACGCATCGGCATCTGGCCCATCAATCACCACTGCTATTCCTGGATTGGTGCAGAACTGGCCAGCCCCCAAAGTCAGGGATCCTGCCCAGCCCTTCGCGATTGCTTCGCCCCTGGTGGCCAATGCGGCCGGAAGCAGGAACATCGGATTCACCGACCCAAGCTCGCCAAAGAACGGGATTGGTTCAGGACGGGCCGCGCAAAGGTTGAAAAGCGCACGGCCTCCCGCCAGCGAACCAGTGAAACCAACGGCCTTGATGAACGGATTTTGCACCAGGGCCTCGCCGACATCGCGTTTCCCGCCTTGCACCAGGCTGAAGGTGCCCGCCGGAACACCCGTCGCCTTGACCGCCGCATCGATGGCCTGTGCGACAATCTCTCCGGTTCCGGGATGGGCTGAGTGTCCTTTCACGACCACAGGGCACCCCGCCGCAAGGGCCGATGCCGTGTCTCCCCCCGCAACCGAAAAGGCGAGCGGGAAGTTCGACGCCCCAAAGACCGCGACCGGGCCAACCGGGCGCTGGATCAGCTTGAGATCCGGGCGTGGGGCCGGTTGCCGGTCGGGGAGAGCTGGGTCGTGGCGACGATCCAGCCAGACATCTGACAAGACATGCGTAGCAAACAGGCGAAGCTGGCCAACCGTCCGGCCACGCTCGCCCTCCAGACGTGCCACCGGCAGTCCCGTTTCCTGGGTACCTATTTCCGTGATTTCCTGACCCCTCGCGTCAATCTCGTCCGCAATGCGGTTCAGGAACTGTGCGCGTTTGGTTCGGCTCGCCGCCGAATACTCGGGAAATGCTGCTTCTGCGGCTTCGCATGCCGTGTCGACATGAGACGGCGTACCCGCAGAAAAGCTACGCGCAGGACCCTGAGCGGGTGAGGATTGAAAGCTTTGGGCTGAACCAACCCAGTCGCCAGCGATCAGATGTTTTCCGGTCAGCATGGGGTGCCTTTCATGAACGGGCGCAACTGCTTACAGCTCGGCTTAGAAGTGAAACGCAGAAGTGGTCGTGCGGCGTCCCAGGGTCAGCGCATCTGCAACATGAACCATCGGGGCAAGGTCGACATCCGACGCACTGTTGCGGACAAGGTCGGCCATCCGGGCATACAGCGAGGGATACTCGCCCATGATGGAGTTCTCGCCGCCCGCCGGTTTGCCACCAATCTCCAGCACATTGCCGCCCATGCGCAAGGCAAGCTCGCCCTTGTCGGTGCTGACGGTGATGTCCCAGGTCTGCGGACCCTCTTGGCGCCAGTCGAAATCGGCGGTGACCTTGTGGCTGAATGCCAACTTGGCTGCGATCGGGGTTTGCCGGTTCTCCGGAAACTCCAGCTCGGCACCCTTTAGGTGCACAGGATGCGGCAGGATTTCCGTCAGGATCGACAGGGCATTGATGCCCGGGTCGAAGACCCCCATTCCACCCGGTTCAAAAACCCAGTCCTGGCCGGGGTGCCACTTCCGTACATCCTCGCGCCAGGTGATGTGTGCCGACTTCACCGCCTTGTCCGCCAGCCAAGCCTTTGCCGGAGCCACCGCATGGGCCATCCGGCTGTGCCATGTCGCGTACAGCGACAGGCCGCGATCACCCGCCATCGCCTGCAGCTGATGCACCTCTGCCAGCGTCGCACCCGGGGGCTTTTCCAGCATGACATGCCGCCCTGCTTTCAGCGCGGCCTCCGCATAGTCAAAGCGCGGCACTGGCGGCATGCACAGCGAAACCACAGGTACGTCCGGCCTAGCGGCCAGGAAGGTGGCAAAGTCGGTGAAGGCCTCGACTCCCGCGACCTGCCCCTTGCGGCTGACTGTCGCCGCAAGCTCCCAATCAAGGCTGGCGGCGATGGCGGGCACATGCTGGTCCAGCGCGATCTTGCCAATGCCGACCAGCGCCACCTTCATCTTGGCCATCAGTGGCTCTCCCGCGCGACGGCGTTGCCGCGACAGCCAACAAGGAAGTCCATGTCGGCCCCCTTGTCCGCGCCCTGCACGTGGTCGTGGTACAGCTTCGCGTAGCCAGATCCCGGCGGTTCAACGGCCGGTTTCCAGGCGGCAAGGCGGGCTTTCAGTTCTTCGTCGGAGATGTCGAGGTGCAAGCGGCGGTTGGTCACGTCCAACTCGATGAAGTCGCCGGATCGGACCACAGCCAGCGGGCCACCGCGGGCGGCTTCGGGGCTGGTGTGCAGGACCACTGTGCCATAGGCGGTGCCGGACATGCGGGCGTCCGAAATGCGGACCATGTCGGTGATGCCCTTGCGCAGGACCTTGGGCGGCAGGCCCATGTTGCCGACCTCGGCCATGCCGGGATAGCCACGCGGGCCGCAGTTCTTCAGGACCATGACGCAGGACTCATCAATATCCAGCGCTTCGTCATTGATGCGCGCCTTGTAGTCGTCGATGTCCTCGAACACGACCGCCCGGCCACGGTGCTGCATCAGGTGGGGCGAAGCCGCCGAGGGTTTTAGGACCGCACCATCAGGGGCCAGGTTGCCCTTTACCACAACGATACCACCGGATTGCGTCAGGGCCTTTTCGGTCGGCAGGATCACATCGTCGTTGTGCGAGGTCACGTCCTTGACCTCATCCCAGATTGCGCCGCCCGAGACTGTCAGCGAGTCCTTGTTCAGAAGGCCCGCCTCGCCCAGCCGCTTGATCACGGCGGGGATGCCGCCGGCGTAGAAGAACTCCTCCATCAGGTATCTGCCCGATGGCATCAGGTTGACGATCGTGGGGACATCCTTGCCCCAGCCGTCCCAGTCGTTCAGCGTGAGGTCGATTCCGCAGCGGCCAGCGATGGCGAGGAGGTGGATCACCGCGTTGGTCGATCCGCCGATGGCCGCATTGGTGCGGATGGCGTTCTGGAAGGCCTCGCGCGTCAGGATGTCTGACGGTTTTAGGTCGTCCTTCACCATTTGTACGATGCGCCGCCCGGTCAGGTGCGCCATGACGCGCCGGCGGCTGTCGACGGCTGGGATCGCGGCGTTGCCGGAGAGGGTCATGCCCAGCGCCTCGGCCATGCTAGCCATGGTCGAGGCCGTGCCCATCGTGTTACAGGACCCGGGCGAACGAGACATCGACGCCTCCGCCTCGACAAACTCCTCGGCGGTCATTTCACCGGCCTTCACGGCCTCGGAGAACTTCCAGAGGTGGGTGCCAGAGCCGACGCGTTCTCCCTTGTAGTAGCCATTCAGCATCGGCCCACCCGAGACCATGATCGTCGGCAAGTCCACCGAGGCGGCGCCCATCAGAAGCGAGGGGGTGGTCTTGTCGCAGCCGACGATGCAGACGACGCCGTCCATCTGCTGGCCGCGGATCGTCTCCTCGACTGCCATCGCGGCGAGGTTGCGGAACATCATCGCGGTCGGGCGGAAGCCGGATTCGGAGACGGAGAAGACGGGCACGATGACGGGGAAACCGCCCGCCTCGTACACGCCGTGCTTCACCCGCTCGGCGAGGTCGCGGGAATGGGCGTTGCAGGGGTTGAGTTCCGAGAAGGTGTCCAGGATGCCGATCACCTGGCGACCGTCGAACAGGTCGGCGGGCAGGCCCTGGTTCTTCATCCAGCTGCGGTGGTAGATCGCGTCCTTCGAGGTGCCGGCGAACCATTCCTGGCTGCGAAGCTTGCGGGGCCACGGGGCAGGCTTGA